>JAYVND010000269.1:0-5811 GCA_043758635.1 Bdellovibrionales bacterium | reverse complement strand
TCGAAATTGGAATCGAAATTGGAATCGAAGGAAAAATCGAAGCTTCGCCCAAACCTCTATTTGAAATGTACTTGGTTGCCGGCGTGGGCTGCGCCACTCATTGCTTCGATGACGCTCGCGACACTGGTGACAGTCACGCTTATCTCATTTGCATACTCCTCCAAAGCCGAGGCTTGCCGCGACTGCCCGTTTCCAATGAAAACAAGCGAGAATCACTGGTTGATGCCTGGTGGACAAATTGAAGTAGTTATCACACAGCGCCAGATGAGCAAAGGCCGAATCGAGACTTCAATCGAACTTCACTCCGTGGCAACCGGGGAGATGCTTGCTTCAGGGCATGTTATCACGCCGAAGGGTCAACAAAACGTACTGACTCAACTGGCCGATCCAAAGGGGAATCAAGTTGAGTTCGAAGCAGTCTGGTATGACGATGAACACGAGCAAGTCCAAATTGGAATTCACTGCATGAGCAACTACTGCTCCATCAATTCAGTTCAATAATTTAGTTCATTAATTTAGTTCATTAAGTCGGGCGCCTCGCGCGCCGGGCTATTTTGCTCGATCTTAAATTGTGAAGCATGAATCTTCGGGGCTCAGATTAAGATTAAGATTCAGATTCAGATTCAGACTCAAGCTTAACATCAGAATCACATGCGGGCTTCATGGCTCAAGTTTGAGAAACTTTCCACCGTCGTCGTTCAATACAAAGGCTTTTGGTCCGTCGTACCATGAACCAAGATTCACCGATCTGATGGTTCTTCCACTGGCTCGAAAAATGTAATCATCGATCACATGCACATGCCCCGAAATCATTAAATCGAATGCTTGCTGTTGGAATACAGTTTCTGCGTGCAAGCGCGTCAGGGCGTGAATTTTATCAATCGGCAATTCTTTGCGAGTCGAAGTGTACTGCCGACTTACCCCACTCGCTCGCTCGCCAATGGCTTTCACTACAAATGCCGGTAAATGGTACGAGAGCCAGCGCAGGATTGGCGTTCGCAAGAGCCAACGTAAAAAGAGATAGCCGCTGTCGTGCGGGTTCATTTGATCGCCGTGCTCTACACGCACCACTTGCGAACCAAGTTCGAAGTAGCGCGCCTCACCGTGCACCTGGACCCCAAGCTCACGCTCCCAGAATTTTTGCAGATGAAGATCATGATTGCCTTCAAAAAAATGAATGGTGACGCCAGCCGACTGTAGCTGCTGAATTATCTCAATGACTGGTTTGAATTCTTGAATGAAAAAATCGTGGTCGGCGATCCAAAGATCGAAAATATCGCCAACGAGAAAGAGGCTCGTTGGAGCCTCTTTCGATCCGCCGGTGGCGTCTTTCAGCAGTTGTTTGAGGAACTGAATGAGAACCGAAACGTTTGCGTCCTTCGAACTTTTCAGATGAATGTCAGATACGAAGTATGCACAACTCATGGGTCTCAGATTTTACCTTGTTGCGCCGCCGGTAGTGGTGCGCGCTGCGGGGGCGGGGCCGGCCGGATGATCCACCGCAGGTCTTACTCCAGCAGGCGTGTTGTTTGACGCCATCAATTCGCATCCGCGTGAAAAGCTAACAAGGTTGCGTGCTGAATCCAACAGATTTTGCGCTTTGTAGATCTTAAAGCCCATGTCTCCAGTTCCACGATTATTATCCGTCACTGCCTTCGTTTTTCTGAGAGTGTCTAAATCATGTTCGTAGAGTTTCTTACCGGCAGGTTCAGTGGCACCCGACAAGTCCCAGCCTTTTTGTTCCGCTCTGACACCCGCATGGCCCACGGCATTGCACATGTCCACTTGGTAAGCCATATCCGCATAGCTTTTCAATGGCGGTAACTTTTTTAATTTCAGTTGCTCATCCATTGCAGCGTAGAATGCCTTGCAGCTTTCTTTATTGATATTCAAACAAGTGCCCGCAAAACACTGCGTCTGCGAAACCATCAACGTTCCGGTGGCCTCAGTCGTGTCGAAGTGTGTGACGGAAACGAAGTTCGCTGACTTCGAGAGTTCAGTGGTAGGACGCTTTCCACTCCAGGCACGATCACCCCAGCCTTGTGGAGGAGTTCCGAGCCCTTCCATCGCTGATTTCTGGTCGTCATCCCCCGTTCCTCTCGCCGAACGGACTGGCAGAACGGTGACGATGTCAACGACATGGCCTGCCTCCTTGCGAACAGCCACGCGCTGATCGCCGTGTCGATTTCCATTGGGATCTCGCGTGTTATCATTGCTCACCGCAATCTGTTCGTTTCCGCCATCTCCATTGCGAAGCTGCCATTGACCAGTTGGACAGATGTCTCCATTGTGGTCGACAGTCACAGTTCCGCTTGTCGGCTGATAGAGGAGACCATTTAAGTTGACTGGATTGGAACAAGGCGCTGGAGGCGCTACCGCAGTGGCTGCTGGCGCTGCACTTGCCAATCCTTGAAAAACAAATGGAATAAACAATATTACTAGAGTCGAAAATTGAGTTTTCACGTGGCCTTCCCTAATTACGGGCGGATTTTGAGCGCAGTGTTGCTACGAAACATCACAGTGGCGCTGTCCCCATCTCGCAACGAAGCTTGAAATTTGTATTCCTCTATCAACAGGATAGGGTTCCCGTTGAGCCACGTCAAATTTGGGGACCTGACTGTTCCCGAATCCCGACTGGACTGTGCAAGCATTTCGTAGGCAGAACAAGACTTGTGGCTAGACCTCTGACTAGAGTTCCGGCCTGGCTCTGGGCCTGGCTTCTGGGCGGGCTCTTCGCTTTGCACGATCAAGTAAATGAGCGGCGTGGCGCACTTAAGAAGAACAAATAATTCTTCATCCTACTTACCAAGCGTTCACTCGGTGTTAAATAAAAAAAGGCTTCCACTCGGAAAGCCTTTTTAGATTCAACTCGGTTGATTCTCAAACACTTAGGATTTTTTATCTTCGACTGAATTTCCTCTTTCGATCTAGCGTTCGCTCTCTTCTACATTCTTCCGACGAAGAAAAGCGGGAACATCAAGGTCGCGCGAATCAAATTGTGATTTGCCGATTTCGTTCGCCATCCGACGAGCCAGTTCGAGAGAGTTCTCCGAATTCTCAATCTCCATATTCAACTGCTCAGGTTGTCGAGGGCGATCGCCCTGGCTCTCGCGGTATTGACGAACCTTCTGCAAAAGGATGTCGCGCGGGAGGACTGCGCGCTCCTCGTTGGTCATCGCGTTTGGATCACGCTGAAAATTTGGAGGCACCGAACCATTTAAATTGAGAGGTGGCTCGCTTGCCATCTGGGAATTCATACTCGAATTATGGCCCGAGTTGTTGTGGCTCGAGTTCAGGGCCGAATTTTGAACCTGGTTCATCGCATGTCCGTTGCCTTGAACCATTCCCATATTGGGGTTGTATCCGGGATTCATCGAACCACTGTTCGTACCGTTCATCGAACCACTGTTCGTGCCGGGAACTTGCAGGCTTATCGGTGGATTGGCCGTCGATGGCATGCCTTGGTGACTCATGGGTTGCCCCATGCTGCCAAACATGTTCGGCGCAATTTGATTCGCCAAACCGTTCATTGAGGGACTCTGGAACTGATTCATTCCAGCAGCTGAACTCTGAGCCATTCCTTGATTCATTAGAGGCGACAGTCCAGACCCCGCACCTGAGAAATTTGCGGGCATATTTGGCGCTACGCTGCTTGCTTGGAAATCATTCTGGCTCAGGATCGAAGGAGCCGACATCAAATCGTTACCCACAGTCGAAGTCGTGGCCTGATTCATAGGCTGATTCATCATCTGACTCATTTGCTGATTCATTTGCTGATTCAACGACTGATTCATTGGCTGGCTCATTGGCTGAACAGTTGCGTGCATACCGTGACTCATCGGATTCATGCCCGACGCCATTCCAGATGACATACCAGATGACATGCCCGAACTCATGTTTGGCGATAGATTGAGCGATGCGTTTTGCGCAGCTGAATTCATCGGAGCACCTTGATTGTAAATCGCTATCGATTCATCCATCATGCCGCCCATAGGCGCCATTCCGTATGAGGTCATCGCGCTGGGCTGCATTCCGTAAACGCTGTGAGCATTCATACCCTGGTTCATTCCATGACTCATGCTTTGGCCCATGTTCTGACCAGCACCGTGAAGCGCTTGCATTTGATTCGAGGTGCGCATCTGGTGTGAGAGCGCTTGCATCTGACGCATCTGTTCGCTCACGCCGACTGTTGCCGGATCCGTCCCGAAGCCCGTCGCGATGACCGTGACGCGAACTTCATCGCCCATCGATTCATCAATAACGGCACCAAAAATAATCTCAGCGTCTTCGTGCGCGGCCTCAGTGATGAGAGTCGAAGCTTCATTCACCTCTGACAAACTCAAGTCTGGTCCACCGGTCACATTTAAGATGATGCCCGTTGCGCCGTCGATTGAGATGTTTTCGAGAAGTGGCGAAGAGATCGCCGCTGTCGCCGCTTCAACAGCGCGGTTATCTCCGCTTGCGCGACCAGTGCCCATAATCGCCATGCCTTTTGCTGACATGACCGTGCGAATATCCGCGAAATCGAGGTTGATCAGACCGCGAATGTTGATCAAATCCGAAATACCTTTGACCGCTTGTAGCAAAACATCGTCGGCGCGTTTGAACGTTTCAATCAACGGAGTTTTGTCGCTCGAAATTGAAAGAAGCTTTTGATTTGGGATCACGATCAACGTGTCCACATTCTCTTTTAATTCTTGAACGCCGCCATCTGCATGGCGCATGCGCTTTTTCCCTTCGAACATAAACGGACGAGTCACGACACCAATCGTGAGCGCGCCGAGTTCACGTGCGATTTTTGCAACCACCGGCGCTCCACCCGTTCCGGTTCCGCCGCCCATACCCGCAGTCACAAAAACCATATCCGCGCCTTCAAGAGCTTCAACGATGTCATTGTATGATTCGATTGCCGCGCGTTTGCCAATCTCGGGATTTGCGCCAGCGCCCAATCCTTTCGTCAGTTCTGAACCGAGTTGTATTTTCGTGAGTGCCTTGTGCGCGTTGAGCGCCTGACGATCCGTATTGGCGACAATAAACTCAACTCCGCTGAGACCACCTTCAATCATGGTCGTTACCGCGTTGTTTCCGCCACCGCCGATACCAACCACTTTAATGTTAGCACCGATATTGATGTTCTCTTCAAGTTCGAACATAAAAAGCTCCCTCCAGCTTATGCATCCATCGCGGTCCTGCGATGGATGTCTTGTGTCACCTTATTCTGCGCAACCTCTAAGGTCCGCGTGACACCGATCAGACTGACACAAGTTCAATTTAGCAGTTCAATTCAGCAGTTCAATTCAGCTGCTTAATTCAGCGCCGTTCCAAAGAAGTCTTTCACCTTTTGAGCCCAACCCGACATGACGTCTTGAAGAGCGGTTTCCGACGACTGGCTCGTGAGCCTCTGTCGCTCTTGTGCCGACATGTTTTCCAAACCATAAATTAAGAGTCCAACACCCGTCGCGAACTCTGGCGAGCGCACAACATCTGTCAGACCGCCGATGTGCTCAGGCACTCCTCGGCGCACGGGAATATCTGAAATAAACTCAGCCATTTCCAAAAATCCCTCTAGCTGGCAGGCCCCGCCCGAGAGCACAAGGCCAGAACCAATTTGATTTACCAAACCCGATTTTTTGATTTCATTCCAGATCAACGCCATTGTCTCTTCGGCGCGTGGCTCAATCACTTCGCAGAGATCGCGGCGCAAAAGAGCGCGCGGCTTGCGACCGCCGACTCCATCCACTTCAATTGTTTCATTCTCATCCACGAGATCAGCAATGGCAGCGCCATGCTTCTTCTTAACCAGCTCGGCCG
>JAYVND010000268.1:0-5817 GCA_043758635.1 Bdellovibrionales bacterium | reverse complement strand
AGCGGAGTCTTAAGGCAGTCTTAAAAGTGCATTAAATCTTTTTAATTCGAAGAGAAAAGCGAGTGCCTTCGCCAACTTGGCTATTTGCGTCGATCTCGATTTGATGATATTCGGCAATTCGCGCGGCGATAGCAAGACCAAGTCCAACGCCCTGGCGGTGGCGCGATTGACGGTCGACGTCGGCCACGCGGAAAAAGCGATCAAAGATTTTCTCTAAATTTTCTTTGTTTATGCCGATGCCGTTGTCTGTGACTTCAATCAACCATTGTTCTTCTGTTGTACTCAAACGGATTTTCGTCTCGGCATCGCCCGTGCGAGCGTACTTGATTGAGTTTTCAATAAGATTAAAAAGCATCGTTCGTAACAGATCGGCATCGCCCGAAGTTTCAAAGGCGTGATCTTCGGTTAGACATCGTTCGTCGATGTCGAGCGCGAGTTTCACGTTTTGATTCTCGGCCTGTTTTTGCAGCGAAGAAATCGTCTCAAAGAGAACTTCATCAAGGCGCACGAGGCCAAAATGTCCTGGAGTGTTTGAATCAAAGCGCGCGAGCGTCAGAAGATTGTCGACCGTGCGGGAAAGATGATCGACCTCTTGGGAGAGACTCTCATGGAGCGCTTGTGTTTCGATCGGACTGCGCGGGCTTTGTTTAAACACGTCGAGTTCTCCACGCAAAATCGCGAGCGGAGTTTTGAGTTGATGAGACGCATCGGCTACGAACTGATCTTGGCTTTCAAACGTCCTTTGCAGGCGATCGAGCATCTCGTTGATTGTCAGGGCAAGTGAATTGAGTTCACTCTCAGGCGGGAGCGGAACTCGAGCGGAGAGCTCACTTGGACCAATCGATCTTGCACTCTGAATGATGCGGTTCACACCAAGAACGGCTCGTTTGGAAATGACAAGACTTGTGATCGTCGCCGCCAGAAGAGCAAGCGGAATTAAAATGAGAAGCATTTTGAGAAGATCTTGTTGCTCGCGATCGAGCAAAGCGGTCGGTACTGCCACTTGCAAAATAAGTGGAGGAAGTCCTTTTTTATTAATCAGATAATGAAGAAGCCTGAAGCGCGCAAAGTTCTCGTTGCGATGGCCTTTGGAACGAAAAAAATCACCGATCGCTCCGCGAGTGGTATCAGGTAGGAGCACGCTTTCAATGATGAACCCGTTTGTCCTGATCAGCCTCACGACTTCAGCTGGAAGAGGGAGTGCGGTCTGCCCCAGTTGATCGGAACTCAAAAGAACCGCACCTTCGATCGATCGGAATTGAACAAGTGATCGACCGAGGGCAAAGGGAAAAACTTTGTTGGGATCGATCAGGGCTTGGCGGTTCACTTCCAAATTGCCGAGAATGCCGAGATCCGTTGCACGTGCGACATCGACTGCGTGATTATAGAGTGCGCTATCGAAAGCCTCGCGTTGCAAAGCTTCGATGCTGAAATACATCAACGCGCGTAAAATTAAAAGCGTCGCGCCAAGAACTGACACAGAAAGAAAAACCAGCTGAATACGAATGCTCTTAAAGAAGCGCTCGATTTTACGCCTCCTTTAAGACATACCCAGCACCGACAACGGTGTGAATGAGTTTCCGGTCGAAGGGTGCATCGACTTTTTTACGAAGCATATTGATGTAGACATCGATAACATTCGAATTGTTGTCGAAGTGGATATCCCAAACACGCTCGAGAATTTGGGTGCGCGTCAGAACGCGGCCGGGGTTTTTGAGGAGATACTCGAGAAAGAGATACTCTTTGCTTGTCAGAGCGATCTCTTGTCCTGCCCGAATCACTTTGCGTGAACCCATGTGAAGCTCAAGATCCGAGAATTTGAGAACGTCATGATGGGCGCTTTGCACACCACGTCGCATGAGTGCGCGAATTCGGGCGAGAAGTTCGTCAAAATCGAATGGCTTTGTAAGATAATCGTCGGCACCCGAATCAAGTCCCGCAACTTTTGCCGGAGTTCCGCTAAGGGCAGTGAGCATCAAAATTGGCCCGGTAAAATTTTGAGCGCGAAGGTGTCGCGCGGTGTCCAACCCATTTTGACCGGTGAGCATCACGTCGAGAATGATGAGATCATAGTCGATTTCGGAAGCGAGGGCCTCCGCCGATGCGCCGCTCTCAGCGAGATCGACTTGATGTCCCGATTCGGAGAGGCCTTTGTGCAGAAAGGCGCTCATTTTTGGATTGTCTTCGACGACCAATAATCTCATAGGTTTCTCACAAGCCTTGGGAGGAGTTCAAGGTCATCGCAGAATCCACCACTCCAAGACAAGTCCAATCAACGCCGGTAACGCTTGTAGGAAAAAGATTTTTCTTGAAACCGTGTAAGAGCCGAAGACGCCTGCGACTGCGACCGCACAAAGAAAGAAGCCCTTGATCTGTAAGCCCAACGCGCCGAACGGGTGGATGATGCCCCAAATCAGTCCAGCTGCAAGAATGCCGTTGTAAAGCCCCTGATTCATCGCCAAAACTTTTGTATTTGCCGCGTCGGCGGCCGACATTCCGAATGTTTTAAGTCCGAGCGGCTTTGTCCAAAGAATGCTCTCAAGCACCATAAACCAGATGTGTATAAGTGCAACGAGTCCGGCGATGATATTTAGCGAGAGAATCATTTTAGAAAGCTCCGATGTTGAATCTAATTTTAATTGTCATTTATCTTTTTGAAGATGCAGTCGTTGAAGTCGACGATGACATGGCGAGCGCAACCGCTCAACGATTTTCCTCTTCACGGCTCGTCGGTTGCCAGGATTGGCGAGAAGTCGAGAATTGTTTTTTAAGAATTTTCTCTCTCGTGTTTGTTACCGATTGTACAAAACTGTCTCTAAGTCCAGTACCGGACAAAGGTGAAGTTCGCTAGCCTTTGACTCACGTTCTTAGCTTTTTGACAGCTAACGCATTTTGAGAATTGAGGGGTCGATTCTCAAGAAGTGGTCCGATTTCGGTCGTTCGTATACGCACATCCAAGGAGGATCTATGTGTGTTTCTTTACGGTCTAAGACCGTTCTAGCTGTTCTTGCGGCACTTCCGTTCGCCGCATCTGCTTTCGCTTCCGAAAATGTTTCAACGAACGTCTCTGCAGTTATTAAATTGAAAACCCGCGTGTCGATGGAACAACTCGCGACAAATGTGACAAGTCCAGTCTCAACTCGTTACGGGCATTTCTACACACCACAAGAGATCCGTGCGCTCTCGGCTCCTTCGACTCAAGACTATCAAGCATTGCTTCAAGATCTAAGGAGCGAAGGCTTCACGATTACAAACGAATCGCCGACTCACCTTTGGATCAGTGTTACAGCATCTGCTGACCAATTCACAAAAAATTTCGGTGCTCGTTTTCAGTTTATGGCGAATGGTCGTCGTCGTCATTTGACTGAACACAGCTTAGTGGCATCAGCCCGATTTCAAATCGTAGAGTCGGTTGGTGGACTCGATAGCATGCGCGTGGCTCACCCGCATTACACCAAACGCACACTTGATCTGAACCTCGATCCAGGTGGAGTTTCCCAAGCGACCATCAAGTCGGCATACGGTCTTGCTCCCATCTACGCTTCGGGCGTAACGGGAAAGGGTCAGCATATTGCCGTTGCAACTTACGACGGCTTTAACGTTGCTGATGTTCAAAAGTTCTACAAAGACTCACAGCTCGTTCCGGGCCCAACTGTCGATGTGGTAAGCTTCAACGGAACTGCGGCGTACGATGAGAACTCGGCGGTCGAAACTCAACTCGACGCCGAGTTTTCGGGCATGATCGCTCCGGGTGCATCGGTACATGTTTTCACATCCGCTGCGAACAGCGATGCGGGTGAGCTGCAGCTATTCACGGCGATCTTAGATGACAACCGTGCAAAAGTCGCGAATTACAGCTGGGGAAGCTGCGAAGATCAAGTGACACCATCGCACCTTGCTGAAATGAAACCGATCTTTGCACGCGCGGTCGCACAAGGAGTGAACATTATGGTTGCTTCGGGCGACAGCGGTTCAGATTCTTGCCAAAACGGATCGACCGTTGCGGACTGGCCAGCAGATAGCGACAATGTTGTTGCTGTTGGTGGAACGACTTTTGCTCAATCGGGTGGTCAAATTGCCGAAAAAGGCTGGAGCGGAAGCGGTGGCGGAATCAGCAAATTCTTTGACCTTCCGGCATACCAGGCAAGTTTGAAAGCTCCGTATATCAAGCGTTCATATCCAGATGTCTCGTTCAATGCGAACCCTAAAACGGGGCAGGCTGTATGGGCTCACGTCAATGGCAGGGCGCAATGGATCGTGATTGGTGGAACGTCAATGGCCGCTCCGCAGTGGTCGGGTTACTTGGCGCTCGTCGGCGAAGCTCGTGCTAATACAAGTAAGGCAACACTTGGTTTCCTGAACCCAATTATCTACGGCCTCACGGATGTAGAAAAGGGAACGATGTTCAACGACGTGACTGTCGGCAACAACGGTGACTACTCCGCTTCTCCTGGCTGGGATGCAGTTACGGGTCTCGGCTCCATGCAGGGACAAAATCTGTTGAATAGACTCGTGACGCAGTAATGGAGCTTTTACAGTTACGCAGGAACTAAGTTTAACCAGTTACGCAGGAACTAAGATTAACCAGTTACCTGGAAATGTGCATAGGTCGATCTATTGTTAAATCTATTTCAAACAGAAAGAGGGCAGCGCATTTTGCGTTTGCCCTCTTTCTGTTTGAAGGTGCGGAAGTTTTTTCGCTTCGGACGCGGCAAGCTTATCTACCTACGTCCGCGCGTTCCGCACGTTTTTCGAGCAAATGAAAATCACTAGGGGGAAATGTTGATTTTGATCATTGATCCGAAAACCTGGAGCTCGAATGGCGGAGGTGAATTCGGTGCGCTCTGTGCGCTTTGTGCGCCCGTCAGTCAATTGAGCAAAGAAATTATCTTCCATTTGCTCCTACATCCCGTATCAAAGGCCGCGAAGTCCCTTATTCAAACTTTGATTCATACAACGAGCGAGATGATTGATAGCGCAACCGAGGGGCTTCTTGGTGATCTCGCTCATCTGGGTAAGTCTTCGCAAGACGAGCGCCTCCACAAGGCGTTATCAAGCATTCGCGACTCATTTGTGACATCAATTTCGATGAGTGAACTCGCTTGAGACGCTGGGCTGAGTTTAAGAAATCTCAATCTAATTTTTTTGGTTGAGATCGGAATGACGCCTAAACAAGTGATCACTCACCACCGCATAGAAAGCGCAAGAAAGCTCTTAAAAGCTGGAAGTCATTCGGTCACAGATGTCTCGATGGAAGTTGGTTACAGCTCTCTTTCGCAATTCATCTCCACCTTTCGCAGGGCAACGGGTCAATTGCCCTCCGCATTCTTTCCGAGATAACGCAGCCGCCGTTTACGAAACTCACCAGCGTAGCAGTTGTCGATCATAGAAAAACCCAGTCGCGAGTGGCGATCAATTTTAATCATTTGGTGCAGACATTATGTTTGATTTCACATGAAAGTGATCTGCCCTTGCTCTAGTCTTATTGCGCGGTGTTGAGTGGCATGGTGCTAGCTCTGTGTTCGCCTATTTTTTTAGAAGTGTGATGACCTGTTTAGTTGTTAGCCGTCCTTGAGACGAGTTGAAGGAGATTGAAGATGTCACGAGCGATTTGGACTGGAGCCATCAGTTTTGGTTTGATCAATATTCCAGTTGAGGTTCATGGGGCAAGTGAGCCTAAAGCACTCTCGTTCCACATGCTCGACAGCGCCGACAATGGACCGATTGGCTATAAAAAAATCAATAAAGCGACAGGCAAAGAAGTGCCGAGCAAACGGATCGTAAAGGGCTATGAATATAAATCAGATCAGTTTGTGA
>JAYVND010000267.1:0-1789 GCA_043758635.1 Bdellovibrionales bacterium | reverse complement strand
CGGCTGGCGTCCGACAATCTTAAAGCTGATTACCAACAGCTTATGACAACCATCACTGTCGGAACGAAGGATATCCTAGGCGGATTCGAGAAGCCCTTAAAAGAGCTGTTTCAGGGGCATGTGGGGAACGCGATCAGCGATGCGCCTTCCGCGATAGGCCAAGGGTTAAAAGGCGCTATGGACCATCCTGGACTGATCCTCGGGGCGATTGCGACTTCCGCTGCCGGTGGAATGCTCATGAAGGGACTTGCCGGGTCACTAATGGGTGGCAAGGGCGGGGGAGTGTTGTCGAAAGTTGGCGGAGCGATGAAGAGCGGAATGCCCGTGTACGTCACGAATGCGAGCGAGTTTGGAGTGGGTGGTGCCGCTGTTGGTGCCGGATCTGCTGCCGAACAAGCAATTGGCGTAGGCGCGGCCGGAATGGCGACAAAAGCTGGCGGGTTCCTCGGCATGTTCAGAATGCTTGCAATGAACGCAGGCGCACTCGGATCTGCATCTCTTGGCCAAATTGGCGGGATGGGAGCTGGTGCGATCGGCATAGCGGGATTGGGTGTCGCAGGCGCGGGCCTTGCTGGCTACGGCGTCGGAAAAGGAATTAATGCTCTCACGGGCAACACTGGTCAGATCGGCGGGATGCTCTACGACAAGTTTCATCCTCAGAAGATCGAAGTCGAAATCACCACAAAAGATCCGATGTTCTCGGGTCGTCCGAAATCAACTGACCATCAGCGAAGCGGCAGGAATCACTAATGGCGGGCGTTGACTGGAATATCACTGACGGGACTTTCAACTCTGGTGGCACGAACTACACGTTTCACGTAGCGATTTCAGGACGTGTTTCTAATGGTCTCGGAATGATGTCGCAGGAAATCTCAAACGAGAGACGCCTTCAGATATCAGAAAAGCCTTTGATCGACGGCGCTGACGTAGAAGATTTCGGGCGAAAGCCACGCACGTTTTCAGCTGAGGTCATTTTCTTTGGCTTAGATTATCTGCCGGCAGTTGTTGAGTTTGAAAAGGTTTTGAACTCTGGCAAATCAGGCACGTTGATCCTCCCAGATCTCGAGGAGGCGGTGTATGCAAAATATCAGAAGCACACCCGCAAGAGCTCGTATCAAGACGGTGGCTCTACCATTCTTAGCGTCACTTGGATTGAGTACAACACCAAGGCCAAGCTTTTTAACTTCGAACGCTCTGGCGCTCAAGCTGCATCCGCCTTGGCTGCTGGCGATTATCAAGCAGCGGCACCGTCGATCACTGATAAAGTTGGAGAAGTACAAACCAAGATCGCTGTTGCGCAGGCTGCACTCAGTGGCAATCCTTTCCTTAACGCACTCGCCACCGCCGAAAACTCTGTCACCAGTGCAACTCAGACAATCAATAATGCCATCAGTACACCTAAGCTTTTACGCCAGAACATTCTCGGCACGGTCTCGCGAGTGAAACTTGAACTGCAATCGCTACAGAGTGCAGTCAAAGGTATCTCGAACCTGACAGATCTTCTAAACGTGGCAATTGATTTTTCATTCGCACCACCGTTTGCGACATCCCTTGGTGCGATTGATTTTGCGAAGGTAAACGATCCAGTCACGACCCAAGTGATAGGTCAGATCGTAGTTCAATCTCCGACCATTCCCGCAACCACAATTCAATCCCTTCCTGACGCTTCGGCAAATTTGATGGCTTCAACTCAAGCAATCAATCAGAGCAAATCGAATCTCGAGCAATCGACCTCGGGAAGAACTAGCGACTTCAGCTCGGCAGCGACATCTCTCGTTAACTCCGTAAG
>JAYVND010000266.1:0-1790 GCA_043758635.1 Bdellovibrionales bacterium | reverse complement strand
TGGCATCAGCGGGGGGTGGGGTTCTGAAAAGACCTGGTCCTGGATGCCTGGTCTTGAATCTATCGATCCGATAATGATGCTGGGTGGATCGGCTCACGTCGATGTCACGGCGTTTCCACCGAGTGATCCCGATGCTTCGCCATCGAAATTCTCGATCTTAGATTTATTGAGAAACGATCTTCTGCCAAAATGGAATTTGAGTGGGAGTGAAGTTGAGCTGAATGATTTAAATTTGAAGCTAGCAGATGATGCGTATCACGCACGTTTCCAAGTGACGACTCGTGAGAACGGTGAAGCGTTGCGAGTGGCGCTTGACCGGTTTAGTTCTCGAACGGGAAAGGTCTCAGCGGGTGGGTTGATTCGCGTTGTTCGCGGCGGGGTTTGGTCAGGAAACAAAGGTAACCCCTGGAGAGTTTTTGCGGATGCGCATGCAGAAGTTCAACGCAAGATGCTCTTTGATTTGAAAGCGGATGCAAATATTGAAAATTGGCATTCGGTGGATTTTCGTCTGATGACGAAGACAAAGGGTGTTTTGGCGCTGCGTGAAGCGCGCGTTGAGGCCAAATATCAGGGCTCTAAGTTAGACGGGGTCTTTTCGCTGAAACTGGGTGAGTCCGGATCGCAAGTGAGAGCTGTTGATTTCGTCAATTGCCTAGTCGGAGCTGATCTTAACGAAAAAACGGGTGCGATCCGCTGTGGGCCTCAAGCCGTGCGTTTGCAAATTCGCGAAGTTGCGGAACTTGCGCATCCGGAGTTTTTCACACTTGCGCCTTCGTTTGACTTAAAAATTTCAAAACTTGATTTTGGCACTGTGAAGTCGGGCGACCTCAATCTCGCACTCAACTTAGATCATTTAGGCATTCTCACTTTGCGTTCGAAATTCAACGGGCATTTTGAGCAAAGACCGGGTTCGGTTCTGAATTACAAGCTAGGCGGTCATGCACAGCTTCTGAATCAGGACTTCGCAAAGATCGTGAAGATCCTCAATCCGACTCCCTTTTCGATTCCGGCACCACTGAATGTGTTGACTGGAAAGGTAGCACTCAATGCGGACCTCGATCTTAATCGCGCGGGCGGATCCGTTCACTATGAACTGCGACCTGATCTGGATTCTGAATTTCAGGCCGTTCATTTGCGCTTGTCTGGAGAAACCGATTACGTCACGCATGCCAATCAGCCAGATGGAAAGCTTGAGCTTGCAACCGACATTTCAATTTTGGTGGATGCACTCAAGGTCTCGGCACCAAGATTCGACTTGGCCTTGCCTCCTCAACTGATGCCGGATGGTCGCTTTCACCGAATTCAGGTGGCGGCTTCACTTGAGCCTTCACCTGCTCTGCGACTCACGCCTGCAATGCAGGCCACGTCGAAAGCAAGCGCTGGAAGTGGTAATGCCCATAGGAACGGCAGTCCCAACACCAGGACGAACACCAGTGCCAGTAACAGTGCCAGTAACAGTGCCAGTAACAGTGGCGCAACGAAGGTTGCTTCCAGTCCGATGCGCTTCCGTCTGCATCTGAAGACTTCTCAGCCAAAGGCAATTCAGATTTCAACAAGTCTCACAAAGACGGTGATTCCCGTTGATGCCGACGTCACGTATGCCACAGGGAACTGGAGTGGAATTGCGAATCCTCCGCCCTCGATTGAGAGTTTTGAAGGCCGAAATTTATTCAATAATAACTCGCCACTCTTGGCCGCGAATCAGTCTCCGCACGCGCGTTTGACGGCTCAGACCACGGGCTATCTCGTGATTGGTGAAACAAAGTTGGATCTTTTCCGCAGAAATGCGA
>JAYVND010000265.1:0-5826 GCA_043758635.1 Bdellovibrionales bacterium | reverse complement strand
GTTGAACGTAGGGCATAAATTTTGCGGCCTGGGTGGGCCGAACAATTCGAGCCTCGATCAAGTTTTTACTTTTTTGGTAGCGCTTCTCGCCTATCAGTTGGATGACTTGCGAACGTGCAGCCTCTTCGACGACATGATTTTGAATTTCGGCTGCCGCAGTCGTTGGAGACTCCGCTTTCGAAGTGCCTTCGACGGACAAAGTTTGAAGCTCACTCTGAGCCCGCGCGCGGAGTGAGGTCAGATTCAATAGTACAAAAGTAATCGCAAATAAAAACGCGAAAACTCTCGAATGGTTAGATCTAAAGGTTGAACGCGCGGGCTTGAGAATCACGAGGCACTCCGTCCTGGCATGACCGAATCGATCACATCTTAAGTCATCAGTTGCGGATTTCGACAAAATCCGTTCGGCCGAAGAGTCCATGCAAGCCTTCAAAAAACTCATTAGAAGCACTTACGCCGGTCGGCTCGACCACAGTCATCGTGACTGTTTTTCTAATCTCAGGCAAATTCAATTCGAGCTCGACCCCGGTTGTTCCTGGATGACGTTCCAGGAGCGAGTTCAGCCCTTTGAGCTGCTCCTGCATGCTCAGATCAATCTTGAAAGTGAGCGATTTTGATTTCTTGATCACCTCTTCAAGAATTCCCACACGGTCGACCATGATTTTTGCCGAATCGCCTTCGATCTCAACTTTGCCACCAATTAAAACCGGCTGATCAGCCTTGAGAGCCATCTCGTTTTTCGCAAACGCATCCGGGAAAATCACAAGCTCAACTGTGCCGGTCAAATCTTCGATCGCGCCAAAAGCCATGCGGGCGCCTTTTTTGCTGATAATTTCACGGAGATTCGTGATCAATCCAGCTACGACCACCCGCTTTTCATCCTCTTGTTTATGCAAATCACCGATTCCGCATTTGGTCCAAATACGGACGAGCGAAGACAAACCAGCCATCGGATGATCGCTCAGGTAAAATCCTAAAACTTCTTTCTCGTACTGAAGCTTCGCCGTTCGCGGCCATAGCTCACAACTCTCGAGGCGAACGGATTCGGTCGAGGAATCACCTGTCGAATCCATCATCTCAAACAGAGAGACCTGGCCAAATTCTTTGTCTTTTCGAGCTTGCGATGCCCGCTCGAGATATTTGTCGTAGCCTTTCATCAGTTGCGCCTGATGAGCGCCGAGTCCCTCAAAAGCCCCGCATTTAATCAAACACTCGATAACTTTTTTATTCACCTTTGAGCAATCCACCGTCGTGAAAAATTCGTCGAGCGTCGCAAATTTCTTTGCCGGCAAAGAGTGACGAGCATCCACAATGGCTTGAATCGCGTTTTCACCAACACCCTTGATCGCTCCAAGCGCAAAGTACATCGTGTCGCCATCCACCGTGAATTTCCAGGAGGAATGATTCACATGTGGCGGCTCAACGTTGATCTTACGGCTCTTCGCATCCTTAACATACTTCACGACGTTGTCGGTGTTGCCCATTTCGGTCGAGAGCAGGGCTGCAAAAAATTCGACGGGATAATAATTTTTGAGCCAAGCCGTTTGCGCGGAGACGACGCAATAAGCGGCAGCATGGGATTTGTTGAATCCGTAGTTTGCAAACTCCTTCATCAAGTCAAAAAGCTCGCCTGCTTTCTTGTCATTGAAGCCAAGCTTTGCAGCACCTTCCATGAAACGGATTTTTTGTTTCTCCATCTCCTCCAAGATTTTTTTGCCCATCGCACGACGGAGCATATCGGCTTCACCCAGAGAATAACCTGCGATCGCCTGCGCAATCTGCATCACCTGCTCTTGGTAAACTATAATTCCGTAGGTCTCTTTGAGAATCGGCTCAAGCTCTGGAAAGAGATACTCAACTTCTTTCTCTCCGTGCATACGCTTTGTATACTCCGGAATCATCTCCATCGGGCCGGGACGGTAGAGGGCATTTATAGCGGTGATATCCTCAAACGTCTTTGGTCGAATCTTTCTCACCGCATCAGTGATTCCGTCACCTTCGAACTGGAACACCCCAGCCGTATCTCCACGAGACATGAGATCATAAATCTGCGAATCCGAAACCGGAATTTCACGAGACGTGATAAGTTTCAGACGATTGATTTCAATCAAATCCAATGCGTTTTGAATATGCGTGAGTGTCTTGAGGCCCAAAAAGTCAAATTTGATGAGACCGATCTTTTCGGCCCATTTCATATCGTACTGGACGACCTGTTCGCCTTCGGTCCCCTTGTAGAGCGGAGCTAAATTCACAAGAGGCTGACTGGCAATGACGACACCCGCCGCGTGAATCCCCGCGTTTCGCACGAGGCCTTCGACAGATTGCGCAAGATCCATGAGCGTGTTGATCTGCGGATTCATATCCATCTGCTCTTTGATCCGCGGCTCCATCTCAATCGCTTCAGCCAGCGTGATGCCAAGTTTATCGGGCATCAGCTTTGAAATAATATCGACTTCGGCGTAAGTCATCCCTAAGACCCGGCCCACATCTCGAATCGCGGCACGCGCCTGGAGTTTTCCGTAGGTAATAATCTGCGAAACGTTCTCTTGCCCGTATTTGCGGGTGACGTACTGGATAACCTCTTGCCGACGTTCCTGGCAAAAATCGATATCGAAATCGGGCATCGAAATACGCTCTGGATTCAAGAATCGTTCAAAGAGCAAATTGTAGGGAACCGGATCAAGATCGGTGATTCGTAAACAGAACGCAACCAGAGAGCCGGCACCCGATCCCCGGCCAGGTCCCACCGGAATTTTATTTTCTTTCGCCCAGCCGATGAAGTCCATGACGATCAAAAAGTAGCTGGTAAACCCCATCCCATCGATAATGCCGAGCTCATAATCCAAGCGACTGACGTAATCTGGTTTCTTCTCCTCGGAGACCGCCTCTCCACGGGCGGCCGCTTCCTGGTAGCGCTCATCAAGCCCTTTGAGTGCCTGCGCTTTGATTTCATCCGTCAGATTCACGCCTTCGGGAGTGGGAAACTGCGGAAGATGATAAATCGCTTTGCCCGCTTCATCTTTGAGCGTGAACTTCACATCACAACGATCAGCAATTTTTTGAGTGTTCTCAATCGCTTCTGGAAGATCCTTAAAAAGCTCTTCCATGGCTTGAGATGATTTAAAATAAAATTGATCAGATCCTAAGCGAAAGCGCGACTCATCTTGCAAAGTTTTGTTTGAGCCAATGCAGATGAGAACTTCTTGCGCGCGTTGATCTTCTTGCTTGATGTAATGAACGTTGTTGGTAGCAACAAGCGGAACACCCTCAGATTTGGATGCTTCAATTAAAAATTCGTTGATCTTTTCCCACTCAGGCGTGCCCGTGCGATTGAGCTCGAGGTAGAGACGACCTGGGAAGATCTCGCTGAGCTCTCGCACTTTTTCAAGAGCCGCTTCTTTGCCGAACCGCTCCAACTGATAAGCAACCTCACCGCGAGAATTTCCAGTTAAACAAATGAGGTTTTCTGAATATTTTTTCAGCACCTCCAAATCGATACGGGGCTTGTAGTAGAATCCCTCTTGAAAACCGATCGACGAAAGAAGGCAGAGATTTTGGTAGCCCGCGTGATTCAGCGCAAGCAAAACCAAACGTTTGTTTGGCATCTGCGCCGCTTCACGATCTTCTCCTTTTGCGAAACGTGATTTCGGAGAGATGTATACATCCATTCCAAGAATCGGTTTAATGCCGGCATCTTTGCACGCAAAATAAAATTCGACCGCACCAAACATGTTTCCGTTGTCGGTGATCGCCACAGCAGACTGACCGTACTCAACCGCTTTTTTAACAAGCTGTTTGGTGCGCGAAGATGCCTCGAGAAGTGAGTACTGCGTATGAACATGGAGATGAACGAATGACATCCTAAATCAGTACCGCAAATCATTGCCAACGGCGAGCTCCACGGGTTGAAATTCGCACGAATTAGCACCAGCTGGTGCCTTTGGATACGCTGCGTCCTGCGGGTTGACGCAAGTCAATTTCGTTCTTGTTTGCCAAAACTCTTATGTAACGGGTTGAATTCTAGAGCTTTTTTGAAGTTTTGAAAAGTTTGAACGGATGGACTCTTGTGCACTGACGTGTCTCGCGTTGCCAGTCGCCACTCTCGGTCACTTGCCACTAAATGCGACACTACTGAGGGCTTCAAGTTTAGCTCGCATTTTAACTCCGCCGGTGAACGCATCCGATGCTACGATATTCGCATGCCCCAATCAGATTATAGCGCCCTTCAGGGATTCAAGAATTTTGAAGACGTGGCCGATCTCCGCCACTTCAGCGAAGTCGACGACACATGGTCGGTGATCATCAGCGACATTCAAGGCTCCACCGCTGCCATCGAAGCGGGCCGTTACAAAGAGGTTAACCTTATTGGTGCAGCAACGATCGTCGCGATTCGCAATTGCATTGAACAAAAAGATTTTCCATTCGTATTTGGCGGCGATGGAGCGACGGTGCTCCTTCCGGCCGAGACGTGCCTAGAGCTCCATGAGCCGCTTATGCGACTCCAAAAAATGGCGCAGAATGAGTTCCAGTTTGAACTTCGCATCGCAATCATCCCCGTTAGCGAGATTCGCGCGCGCGGTGGCCTTATTCTTTTGAGCAAATTCCGCATGACAAGTTCGGCGACGCTCGCGATGATCCAAGGCGGTGGTTTGCGCATCGCCGATCAGTTGGCGAAAGGACCTGAGGGTGAAAAATTTCGCCTCCATTTTGAAAATGTAGAAAACCTAGCCGCACCGGATCTTTCTTCGCTTTCCTGTCGCTGGGCTCCTTTTCAAAATCGGAACGGCGTGATTCTTTCTGTCCTGGTCCAAGCTAAAGATCCATCGCAGGCAAGCGAGGTTTACCGCGAAGTGCTTAAAGGCATTCACCCAATTTTCGAAAATGAAACCAATCGACCCGTGGCCCAGGAGAACTATAGAACTGGATCGCTCATCAAGTCTCTTTGGCGAGAGCGCAAAATCAAAAAATCAATGAAGCTGAAAGCATTCCTAATCGAAGTCGTAATTCCGACACTTTATATTCGTCTCATCAAAATATTCCCTCAACTTCCAGCTGCAGATCAGTTTAGAGAGTATCTAACCGACACGATCAAGAATTCGGATTACAAGAAACTGGATGATACCCTTCGCATGGTGCTCGACTGCACGCCCGAACAGGAAACACGTCTCGGCAAATTTTTGGAAAAATTCAGAGTCGCGGGAACAATCAATTATGGATGTCATCGATCCGCGTCGGCACTTATGACCTGTGTGATGGAAGGAATGAATGCGGACCAGCACATTCATTTCGTCGATGGCTCCGACGGCGGCTACGCGATGGCCGCCAAAATAATGAAAGCGCAACTTTGAACGGGCGATTTCCGAGCGCGAAAGCAGAAACTGCAAATCCCACTCGCCGTCAGCATACGCCGTATCAACAGTGGCGGCCTTTCCGGACAAAGACCGCTGTTGCCGTCAAATTGATTATCTCATTTTAAAACTAGTATTTTTGTGGCGGCCTGCACGACAGACGGATAACTTCGTTCGCATGCAGATTGTCTCTCTCGAATGTCAGAGAGATCGCACCACTTTGCTCGCGAATAAAAACTCCAACGGTTTTCTGTTTTCTAAAATTCCAAACGCCTGGGCAGACCATGATCGCGCCCTGGTCCACGCAAGCCATCCAGTAGCTTCCGTTGAGCCCCCCATCGATTTTCTGAGTTGAGTCGTATTGATCATTTAGAATCGCGCTCGGTCCGAAGCCGGGCAAGATTTCAAATGAACCCGTAACAAACGCTTCGTCGCCGAGAGTGCAAATCAGCCGAGCGGGCCAAGGGCGCGATGGGAG
>JAYVND010000264.1:0-1794 GCA_043758635.1 Bdellovibrionales bacterium | reverse complement strand
GGAAATCCTACCGGTCACGAAAATGCCGCTTTCATCGCGCGAAATGCGGGTGAGGAAAGCCTCTCGCGAGCCGTTTGCAGCGCGAACGATCGGCCTCAGCTCGCTCGAGTGGTTTTGACACTGTTGCAAACTTGTCAAAATGACGAGTAATAAACACCTGGAGGCTCAGAGTGGAGTCGTGCGATGGCGTAGGATGACATCTGACGGCGGGTCTTAAGACATTTCGATTGCGACAATGTGACGACAGGTATATCGACGGGTATCTAGACGGGTATCTAGATGATGCGTTCAATCTTCGGAGG
Source organism: Bdellovibrionales bacterium (assembly GCA_043758635.1). Lineage (GTDB taxonomy): Bacteria > Bdellovibrionota > Bdellovibrionia > Bdellovibrionales > JAMPXM01 > JAYVND01. The sequence continues at coordinate 1,492 of JAYVND010000264.1, read as the reverse complement.
TCTTAGTGAAGTCCATGATCCAGAAAACTTTGGTTCTATTGGCGGGTATGTCTCTCATCTTTTGCGGCTGCTCTTGTAGTTCTAAAGGTAATGGAGGCTCGAACGACGCCACCGCTGCTCACTCTGATCTGACTCCGCTGACGGTGTCGCAGGTAGCTTCGCTCAAAGGGCAATTTCTTGGAGGATTGCTCCTTGCAGCGAATGGTGCGAAATTGGCCAATGCTGCTTTAACGATGGATGCTTTTGGCGGAAGTCTCGAGAAGCTGAATGACGACTCTCCGTCGCCGGTTCTCAATGCGAAACTCGAACTGAGTGGCACGACACTCAGCACCGTTACTCTCTCGAAGGAAATCACGTTCAATCCGCGCACTCAAAAATTCCACGCTCAGTTTTTGGTTCGAGATCAAGCACTGCTCACTCCACTCAAATTGAATTTGCAATTCATCATTGATGGAAGGCAACTAAAAGGAGAACTGACGGATGGAAGTGAACTAGCAGGATTGGTTGCAGGCCAAGCACGAGCTGCAACTCCCGCGGCCAATGATTTGATATCGGCCGTGCAGAACCCGATTCGTCCAGTCCCCAGACCGGCTCCAGTGAATGCTCTAAAAGGATCGGCGACTTCTCCTCCAGCGACTCTTCCTACGCCGGCTTCGGTCCCAGTTGCGGCCCCGGCTGCGATTGGCGTAGCCGGGCATCTCTACCTCGAATTGAGCTCTGATACTTCGAACACGCCTTTACCTAGCGTCGATCCAAAGAAAATGAAAACGCCCTTTGTTGCCTACTACGCAGGCACGACTGCTTTTGCCGGTGGCTCCACTAAGTCGTTACACATGTCGGTCAGTGAGCCAACAGTATTTTCTGACCTCGCTCTATACTCAGCTGTGGCAACACAAGGATCAAGCAAGCGCTTGGTGATCGTGGGTTCAACGTACGACAATGGCGCACAACTGAGTTACGCACCGAGTGTTCTGAATTCATCTTCAGGTCAAATCTTGGGTTCACTGGTTCTTGGAACCACAGCGAACTCGTCTATTCTTTCGATGACTTGCGACAACAACAAGACACGCACGGGGATTGATTGCAGCCATCAGATTGGCGCGAAGTCAGCCGCGGTCACTCATCTTCTCGCCACTCATACCGCTCCGAAAAATGATGGCAATCCAAGCAATGATGCAAATACAATCAAACATGTTTACCGAGGAATCGCACGCTTCAGTGGGCAGCCACTTTCCGTTGAGCTGACAGTGCAGTACAATTTAACGTCGAGCTTGGAAACAATTTTGAGTTTATTTGAGCCTGCGGTTCCACATGAGCAGCAATTGACTGCCGTGTTTTATCTGACTGGTAAAGTTTCGGGTGTGCCATTTCCGGATGTGAAGTTTGATTCGTTTGCGAAAACACTTGTTGCAAAACGTGCGTGGTTCATTCGGGATTCTCCAGTAAGAGCAGAGCTCGACTGCACTGAGTTTACGCTTGGCGGTCCAGAATC
>JAYVND010000263.1:0-1795 GCA_043758635.1 Bdellovibrionales bacterium | reverse complement strand
CAAGCAGAGCAACTTGATATTGAAGGAGTCGCAGATGCCTGCCACTTCATCAATCGCGCAATCGAGCGGGGTGAGTTTAACCGTTGCGGAGTTTATTACCCAAATCGATTTCACTTTCATTACGCGGTTGCAAAAGCAATTGAAGCAGGAGCCCGTTGCCTCGCTCAGTCTAAACAAGTTTTGATAGATGATTTGAAAGCCACTCAGCAAGCTAATGGTAGCTGGATCAGTCCTCCTCCTCAGGATTTTCTGCAAAAAGTAGGAGATGGCTTAAATTTATTTCTGGTGAAGAAAATGGAAAAAAATAAACTCACCTCAAGCTTTATTGGAAACCTTGCTGACATTGACCGGGATGATCGCTTACAGTCCACGGTCTATGCCGAAAATGCGCTCTTGCGGCTGCTGAGTTCGGCAACACCAGGTGAAGAAACAATGCTCGAAGACGGGATTAGTTTTATTCAAAGTCAGGCAATTGCAGATTCAAATGGAGTGCATTGGAAAGGCGGGGTCTTTTTCGCCGGCGGAACGCTAATTCGTAATTCTATGCGCTGGAGATCAGATGCTTACACGAGCTCTCTGGCTCTGGATGCTTTGTCTCTTTTTGGTGACCGCTATTAACTGGCCCCCCAGCCTGGGGGTGACGGCGTGAGTACAGAATTATAATAATTCACAAATAAATGGAGATGATCCTCTAAGCCTTTTTGATTTTTGGTCGTGCACCAGGTTCGCCTAAAAAGTCGATTCAAATTAGCCCTCAGCATTGCGCACGTGTGGTTCAGAGCCCAGAGCGGATCAAAGTGGAGTTTTTTTAATTCTCCCTGACCCGTGATGCAGCCTCGTGCCCCCTTTACTTGAATGTGAGTGGCATGAGGATGATGCCGTTTGAGAAACCTCGGGTAATGAGGATTCTCATCCGATGTGAAAGTAGCGTCTTTTTGCACAACGAGCTGAAGTTCCCTGAGCAGCTGATCCCATCCATCTTTTCGCTTGTCTTTACGGTGCCCGTATTTCCGGAACGCTTTTTTGACGAGAAGTCCTTTTGCGGACATCGATGAGACTTTAAATCCCATGATTTTACGGCTTTTTGGATCAACAGCCAGGGTAACGCTTAAGGGCTTGCACTGGGTGTGTTCGCTCGTCTCGAGATCATCAAACTGAATCTGGGAGAGCGGTTGCAGTGCATACGGCTTCAGGAACTTTACTTGTTCAAGCCTCGCCATCTCGGCTAAGAATCGAAATCGCCTGACCACAGTTTTTCGATTCACTCTTAGGAGAATGGCAGCTCTTCGCTGAGACACGCCAGAGCAAAGGAGCTGCTTGAGATTACTGTTGATTCGCCGCTTTTTCTGATCAACGCACGGGTTGTGGGTTGCATGAGAGAATTGCTTTTTACAACCCAAGCAAATGAACCTCTGAATTTTTTTACAATCAGAGGATCTTCGGTAGAATCCATTTCGGATCACGGGACTGGTTTTGGGACCAGGATTTAGGCCTGAAATGCACTGAGAACTGGGACAATTCGGTTTCATGCTCGGGAGGATTCAAAAAATGTACCTAATCAAGCGGCACAAATTCTAAAATCGCATTTGAGTAACCCCAGGGTTTGGGGCCAGTTAGTGATTACTTAGCATGGCAGACTGCTTTAGCTGGAATGCAAGCATTTCCGCAAGCTTTGCCCTTTTTGCAAACTTTAATTTTGGTAGCGGCTGTTTCAGAAGTGGCAGTAGCAGTCGCTGTCGCTGCTTTTACTTCGGCTTTTGCTTCCGTTTTTTCTACTTTTGCAGACTCTTTTACT
>JAYVND010000262.1:0-1797 GCA_043758635.1 Bdellovibrionales bacterium | reverse complement strand
GTGAAATCAAGGAGAAAACCGATGTCGTTTTGATGACCCGCGCGCAGTTTCACACTCACCGGAAGTTGAGTGCTTTTGACGGTCATGCGTACAACTTCGGCGGCATACTTCGGGTCACCCATGAGAGCCACACCGTAGTTGTGGCTCAAAGCTTTTTTAACTGGGCAACCCATGTTGATGTCAATGCCCGAAGCGCCCCATTCATGCTCCAAACGTTCAGCCGTTTTTGCAATTGGCTCTTCTTCGTTGCCTAGAATCTGCGGGACAAGATCGGTCTCAAGATCTGAACGCATCACCTCAGGTGTCTTCTTAAAATTTTCGTGCGGCACGCGGCGCGAATTGAGCATCTCGGTTGGCCAAATCGTGACCGCACCTTGCGGGAGGTATTCGCGAATCATCAAGCGCGCAGCCACATGGCTCAGTCCCACCATCGGGGCTAAACAAACTGGAAAGTTCACGCGGCCGTTCAAAATGGGGCGCGGCCGCGAATGAGAGGAGCGTTGATTTGTGATCTGCATCCCTTCTCTTGACCCACCTAGTGAAAAATGTCAAAGATTCGTAAACACATGAGAAAACTCAACAAGTCCTCCTCCAAAAAAGCCGTGTTCCAAAGCCCCATGAAGCCCCTCGGAATTCTCGGCGGCGGGCAACTCGCGAGAATGCTCGCACTCCGCGCCAGTGCGCTCGGAATTCCGGTGACGGTGCTTTCGGAGTCTGAACGTGACCCTGCAGCGCAAGTCACCTCGCTCTGGCGCAAGGGCTCGCTCAAATCTGAAACAGATCTCGCGATGTTTTTAAAAACCTGCGCAGTCGCGACATTTGAGAGCGAATTTTTAGATGCCGAAATCCTGGCAAAGCTTTCGAAATCAACAAAGACTCCGATTTTTCCGCGCCCCGAGCACATGGCCATCCTTCAGGACCGCTGGACACAAAAAAATCTACTGCTTGAACACCAGCTCAAAACTTCTCCGTTCATTCGGGTCGATGACACCGATGACGCTCAAGATGCGTATCTTGAGTTCAACGGCCAACTTGTTTTCAAAAAGCGTCGCTTCGGCTACGACGGCAACGGCACTTATATTATTCGAAGCCTCAAGGAATTTGAAAAATTCGCGGCAGGTTTCGACAAGGCTGCGGGTGAGGCCGGATTTATCGCCGAGAAATATATTCCGTTTGAACGCGAAGTCGCCGTGATGATCGCTCGCTCCAACTCTGGCCAGACGGTCACCCTCCCTTTTGTGGAGTCGTTTCAAGAAAACTCTCGTTGTTTATGGGTCAAGGGACCGCTTAAATCGAGCGCCCGCTTTGCGACGCTCGAAAATGCCCTGCTCCGTTTTTTGGATAAGACCCATTATGTCGGCGTCATGGGCATTGAACTCTTTGAAACTTCGACAGGCGAATTACTTGTCAACGAACTTGCGCCGCGCGTGCACAATTCAGGTCATTACTCGATGGATGCAATGAGTGAAGACCAGTTTAGTTTACATCTGAAATCGGTGATGGGTGCAGAGATCGAAACGCCGAATCTGCTTGCGCCGGGTTTTGCGATGTACAATCTTTTGGGCCATTCCACACGTGCTCCTAAGTGGACGCTGGCTCCCGACGTGAAATTACATTGGTACGGGAAGTGCGAAAACCGCCCAGGTCGTAAAATGGGGCACTTGAATATTCTCGCCAAAACAGCAGAGTCAAAAGCTCGAGCTAAGACCGGCACAAGATTGAGCGCGAAAACCTCCAGAAAACAATCAGTTCTTAAGGCCGCTGTTCAATCCGCGCCCGATGCCGCATTGGCTCGTG
>JAYVND010000261.1:0-1798 GCA_043758635.1 Bdellovibrionales bacterium | reverse complement strand
AGTTGCGTGCGTTACGCACGCGATTTACGATTTTGGCAATGACGCATACACGGAATCGAAGAACCCTCAGAAAATCTCTGACGTCCACGAACTTCGTTAAGATGTGGGTTCTGCTATTTTCATATACTCTGATCCCCTTACTTGCGCCTGTCACCGCGCACGCGCAGCGCAGCGAAGATCCTTCGTCGATGTTCGTCAAAACATCTCTTTCAGACCTGTTAGATCAAAGTAGCAACGCTCCGATATTTGACATCCAGGCTCGTCGCAAAGACAGGAGTGGAACGGGTCTGACCTCGCCCAGCAACTGCTGGGTCAACGGACTGATGCCGGTCGCTCCACTTAGACCCGCACGTCAACTCAAGCAACTCACCGCGAGCCCCTGTCTACCAACTTCAATCGATTTCGGCGACCCTTCGTCGCCAAGAATGACGGATAATCACACAATATCAGTTTATGGCTCAGGACACCTCGAGTGGCAGGGCACGACTGATGAAGAGGCGTGGGACAGTTTTTTAGCCGGCGAAATGCCAAATTACACGCCGATCAGTTTATTCCACCCAGATGGCACTGAGCTTTCGGGTCCGCTCGGCGAAGAAGAAGCATGGGACGTGACCGTTGAGACTTTCCCAAAACTCACTGGGCCGGCGAGCGGATACCGAGGAGAAGCAATCCTTTTTGGTGGAGCGATGCCGCAACCTTCCGGAAAGACCAATGCCACGTTTGGTCAGGACAATGAAAATCGTCGCACCTACAGTTTTCATTTATCAAACGGAAAATGGTTACGTGATCAAAAACCACTCAACAGTCTTTTTCCTGACATGGGATGGCTGGGGCACAACTACGGGCACGAGTTTATTACGGGTGCCGATGGCACAACATGGATGTTTTACGAGCGCGTTTCCGAAGTCACCAACAACGGACCGACGAAAACAGAAATTTTTGCAAGAAAGTTTACGCCTCCGTCAACACTTTCGGGGCCAGAAATCCAAATCTTCAAAATCCCGCAAACACCCTATCCATCGGTCGTTCGAGATAACGGAAATACTCTAGCCGAAGGACCGCGGCCATTTGCCGTGAAGCTTAATCATCAAATATATTATTTAGTCTCGTTTAGCTCTAGTGATTGGGGCTCAGATCATTACGGGATAAATTTGCTCTGGAGCAGATCGATCGACGGACCTTACGAGCCGATACTGAATGCTGCCGGCAATGATCTTGAAGACTTCGGAGCAAAAATTAGGAAAGATTATTCACTCACCTACGGCCCGGGCCGCGGCGTGTTTTTCCAAGATGCAAAACGGGGCTGGTGGGTAATGTTTCACGCGGCCAACCGTCGAACTCAAATCAATGTTCAGAATCCTGTCTTGCAAGGTGGACTGGCGCGAAATTTCTTTCTAGCACCGGTTAAAATTGAGCTTCGCAACGGAGCACCTGTCGTTCAAATCCTCGACCGCGACTGACCTCGATCAAATTGGAGCGACACGCAGAGCGCTTTCAATTCCAGATGGATCCCGCAGATCGGACTTGTAGGGAGCGATGCAAATTCGTGAGTTGAAGTGAGGTAAGTTGCTGTGCGAAGCTCCGTCCGGCAATTCTTTTAATACCAACGAGTCAATCCTGGAATCACGCAACGGTAGCGCGTGAAAACATCAGTCACATGGCAATCTTGATCCGCCGTTACACAGACATATCCGCTAGCGCCGCACTCCGGGGTCTCAAACCAGTAAAGAAGCGAGAGGCTGTTATTCATCCCGCGCACATCCATCCAAAAAAGTTTCGCATCAAGCACTTGATGCTT
>JAYVND010000260.1:0-1800 GCA_043758635.1 Bdellovibrionales bacterium | reverse complement strand
AAAATTTCTGGGCTCGCCTCGCTCACGTCGCGTGCGAGCCGCAAAAGCGTATCACTCTTTGAGTCACTCGAAAGTCCACGGAGGCGACGCGCCCCTTTGCGGAGACACTCGACTTTTGCGATCAATTGCTCGCTTGTCAATTTGCCTCGCAAAGCCGTAGTTGAGTCTATGCGTGAATCACTGCTCGAATCTGGGGCCGAATCTGGGGCCGAATCAATAGTCATGAGCGAACCTTTTTGACTTTGCTTTTGACTTTGCTTTGGGCATGGACCCGGGTGCCGGAGACGTTGCCTGTTAAAATTTGCAAAAGATTCTGAGGATGATCACCGCGCATCAGATAAGTCTCGATCCCGGCGCGCGAAGCTCGTTGTGCTGCCAGAAGTTTCGAATACATCCCACCTGTTCCACGAGTCGAAATTGCGCTCGGTGAAACTGTCTTTAGCTGCGAGGGCGTAATGAACTTAAGCTCTGTAATAATTTTCGCAGATGGGTTCGTTTTTGGATCTTTGTCGAAGAGACCATCAACATCAGTCAAAAGAATTAGCTTTTGCGCGCCGAGCATTTCAGCAATCAGCGATGACAGGGAGTCGTTATCACCGAACTGAATTTCGGCTACAGACACGGCATCATTTTCGTTCAGAACAGGCACGGTGCCCCATTCCAGAAGTTTTTCAAGCGAGTTCTGCAAATTCAGGCGGCGCTTCTTGTCTTGAATGTCGCCTGCCGTGAGAAGCACCTGCGCACCCAAAAGTCCGCAAGCCTGAAGGCCCAGATTGTAGAGTTCCATCACCATTGGTTGGCCGATGGCACTTAATGCCTGCTTTTCGGGAAGCGAGCGAGGCTTGCCATTTTTTGGTTGAAAGCGTGTTCGATCAACGGCCGAAGAGATTGCGCCCGACGTCACCCAAACAATTTCGATACCATGTTTATTTTTAAGCTCTGCAACTTGGTTCATCCAAGCACGGATCAGAAGTGGCCCGCCGGCACACACCATCTGACTTCCAGCCTTGATCACCCAACGACCTTTCGGTTTCCGTATTTGCGAGATTTTTAATTTCATTCGAGATCTCCGAGCACCATTTAAGTCGATTGTTTTTCGCGAAACTCGCCAGTGCGCCGGTCCTTGGTAACATTGTCCCAGGGCAGATACCGGCCGTTCATTGCCACATACACTCCGTGTGGAAGAGCTTGCACAAATGCGAGCGCGCTTCCGAGGTTAAAGAGTCCATCAGAACTACCGAATTTATAGGGAATCATTGCGCCGGTGAGCACGATCGTCTTCGCTAATTTCGCTTCACCTAAAGTTTTTGCAGTGAGCTCCATCGTGTCCGTTCCGTGCGTGATCACTAGACATTCTTCCAACGCTTGTTCGCAGCTCGTCAAAATCTGCTCGCGGTCGATGTCTCTCATCTCAAGGCTATCAATCATCATGAGGGTGTGAACTTCTGTTTGCACAGAGCAGCGCCCAAGTCTCAACATTTCAGGTAGGTGAGAGTCCTTAAAAAACAATCGACCATTGATCTCATCGTATTCTTTGTCGAAGGTTCCGCCAGTGATGAAAATTCGAATTTGCCTCATTCAACAAGCGTAATCAGCGGTTCAATGGAACTCAAGCCGCTTGTTTGATAGCAGGGGGCGATTTCGGGAGTCTTTGCACTTTGGGCTGAACAAGTGGCAACTCAATCACGAAGGTCGTATTGGGTTTTTGGTGATCGACAAGAAGCTCTCCGCTGTGCGCCTTTGCAATGTCACTTGAAATACTCAAACCTAGACCAGTGCCTTTGCCGGCAGGCTTCGTAG
>JAYVND010000259.1:0-1803 GCA_043758635.1 Bdellovibrionales bacterium | reverse complement strand
AGCAGCTCTGTCTTGATACGCGAAATTCACAGCAAAAATGTGTTTTCTCGGGAGTATCAGATGATGAACGCTTCGTTTTCTGTTTGGACAAAATTTGCTCTTTGTACCTTCGTTTCGGGCTCTGCGATCGCTCAAGCGCGGATTTCGGTGGCGACTTCGATGGCGATGGCGTCATCGATCGAGCAGAGTTAGATCAGGCCAAGGGCTCGCAAGATCGAACAGATTCTGACCTTCACGTACAACAGTCCTAACGCCGCCTCTGAATGAGCGCACAATTTGTAATAGAAAATTTCTTCTTCGGCGGCATCTGTAAAGCCAATGCTTTGATTTACATTGGATATTCAGGCAACGGTGGCGGTCCTGATTTTAATCCGCCGTGATTGATGTCGAACGCAAAACCTCACTACAAAGGCTATTATGAGGTGCATCGACCGGGGATCAATCAGCCTGCTGAAGGCTCTTCAAAAGATCAACAACCCGCCCATGCTCTTAGGAATGCTCAGTTGCCTGAGCGAGTACCACTTCGGGAAAACTCTGAGTCCAGCAGTCCCATCAACAGGTTTACTTTTAACTGATTCAGAAGGACTCACAACTTATGACGACCGTATCACCGGAGCGTTAGCCGCGGTCGATGGACTTTTGCGTACGCAATGTCGTACAGGCTTTCGTGAAACATTGGCGGCATCAGCATCGAACACTCCGCAAATTCCCATGCGCCAATTTTTAGGAACTGGGTTTCCGTAGACACAAAAACCAAATTAAGCTTTGATTGCCGACTGATTCTAAAATTGCGAAAGAGAAACACAATGACCTTGAGTAAGTTTATTTTCCCTCTGTTTTGATCGATTCTTGGTTCCCAGGCACGGGCCTGGGGAATTCGCGATTACGTCATTAAATATTTCAAATGCGAAACTTCTTTATTTCTTCTTGCAATCGCGATCATAAAACATCTTTCTGTGTAGAATCTGATTCTGCTTTATTCGACGCGGATTTCTTGGAGATGTAAGTTGAGTCGGCCTAAAGAGCTTGGTTGCAAGCTACGGGGGTGTGAACTTGCGTTTTGTAAGCTGCAGGCGGTTTTTTGCGACGACAGCCACATGAATCTTCACATTTTAATTCGCAATAAAATTCCTGTATCTGCCCATTTGGCTTATGCGACAAGTGAGCTGGCTCCGGATAAAAAACATTTTATTCAGAAAATTTATTTTTCAACCGACTCCCATTGTGCACAACCTTCGATGTATCTGGCCAATGCCTTTGATTCGTCTTCAGATCTTGAGCCCAAGACAGCTCTGACTCTTGAAAAGCATGGCGAGCAATTGGGTTTGTTCGAAAATCAAGTTTACTGCAGCTTTTATCCCGTCCTTGTTCATGAGGTGGGTCATGCGTTTGGACTTTGCAATCTGTATGATGACCATCCGCACGACCCATGTTCTTCGAAATAGGACAATCCGGGGCCAACTGAGTTTCTGTTTTTTGATCTCAAATGGTACTCGGCTCGGCAAGACGACATCGGTGGAATCAAAGTGACCCTAGTTTAGATCCACATCAACGTAAAATTAGAGACGCAACTTTTTTGAATCATTCTCTGGATTCGCTGGAGCTTCAAGCGGCAATGAATTTGGGGCGGGCTCATCCAATGGAGCTTCGCTCGGAGTTGAGTGAGGAGCCGGATCCTCGAGCGGCTCTTCTCGCTTTGGAGGATCCTTTTCTTTTGGCTTCTTTGGAGTGGGATTTTTACCATCAAAACTCATATCATTTTTTAATTTCCTCACTGTTTGCGGCCTGCGTTTGGGTAGGAGT
>JAYVND010000258.1:0-5872 GCA_043758635.1 Bdellovibrionales bacterium | reverse complement strand
GCTTTAAGCACGAGATCGCCCGATTTGCAGAAAGAAATCTGGCCGTGTTTTTAGTTTACTGACAAAGCACCGTTTCATTCGTTGTCTCGGTCGGAGTGCGAACGCGAAGCCGTGTTTGACGACCTGGGCGTGCATCGAGCCAAATGTAGGTGTCAGAGTCGATGAGCGAATTCAAATTGCCCGAAATATCCAACCAGCCAATTTTCCAATCTGCTGCGGTCGAGTGTGAAGATTCGATGGTAGTCTCGCCAACTGCTTTTCGCCCATTGAGGTTGATAAAGCGAATTGCGAGCTTGCCCGAGGCTGCTTGGTAAATTTGAAAATCAGCATAAGGTCGACCAGCTTCCCAAGCTTCAAATGTACGGCAAGTGAAAATGGCCGCCGGCGTAGCAGGTATTTTCATGCTGAAATCGCTTCCGGCTACCAATTGCGCCGTCACCCGGCGAGCGCGAAGCGAGGATTTCTCGAGATCGGTACCACCACGCAAATATGAATAAACCATTTCGTGTACAATAAGAGCTGCCCGATTGAACTCGGTGAGCGCTCTCCAGACATCTTGATCGACATAGATTTCGCCGGTGTCACGGTAGTTGATCACTTGCGTGATCTGGCATCCTTTCGCATTCACGACAGTGTCGATGTCGTTTGTCGGCTGAAGGCCGGTGCCCGATGGGAGAAAGTGAAGCTGTTGAATGAACGTACCGAGAGACTCAGCAAGTGACGCTTCAGTTCCCGCGAGATTTTCGCTGATGTCGAGCTTTTGCAACCAAACATGCGCTTGATCTTTGGCGGGAGTTGTCTGCGGGTTGTAACTCAGATTGTAGAGAGCGCGGCCTTCATAGAGATCGAGCAATTCGTACGACGGTATTCCATTGGCCGAAGGACATGCAACGACGGTTCCACCGTTACCGACTTCTTTGTAGGCTTGCGCGACTGAGACAGCAGCAATTGAAAAGATAAGGGTGCAGATCACTTTTTTCATTTAGTCCTCTTTTTTATCGAGTGGAAAGAATTGAATTGCTAAACTGTAAACGCGATCTTTTTCAGCATCTTGTTGCAAACGTTTGCAGAATTTGCGCCGAAATTCACGGATCCAAATCTTTGCCTCATTGATTCTCGCGGAATCGATAGCGAAGGTCATATTCGAAAAGTCTCGAATTTCGACCGGATCGCTAAGAAGTGAAATTTCAGCTCGGCGCAGGATTTGCGAATGGTGCTCGCGAATCTCGCGCGAAGGAATGTCAGTCGGAGTGATAAGGTCCTGGCTCGTCTGTCGAAGCTGCCCCGTTTTCGATTCTTTCAAGAGCCCAAGTTTAAGGAGGTCGTCAACCGCCGAGCGAGCGGCTTGAGGTAAGAGTCCAAGTCTATGGGGAAGAGAGTCGATATGCACCGGGCGTTTGGTTTCGGTGAGTTCGAGGATCGCAAAATGCTGCCAATTCGAAACGGCCTTGAATTTAACGAGATCGATTTCGGAAAAGGAATGAGACTCTGTTTGCAACAGACTGAGCGCCTGCTCGCGATCTTCAGTGCTTCGCGCGTGGCAGGCGCGGACGGAGGCGAGGAAGGTGTCTCGCTCTTTGCCGGAGAGTTCAATGTGCTCGGCCAACTCGGCGGCTCGTTTTGCAGAAAGGCCGCATTTTCCCGAAAGAATCTGCGAAAGCTTAGGGGCGGCAACGTGCAGGTCGCGCGCGAACGCTCGAAGCGAATAATCTGGGCGTCGCCGCAAACGCGCTCCCAGCTCTCGTTTTAGAACTTCTCTGTAGAAAGGAATCTCTTCTGTATTCATCAGATGGGGTTTAAGCGGAATTTAATTTTAAAGCAAATTTTTAAGTAACAAGTGTTACCGGAGCGTACCTAAGAATCGAATATGACGAGAAATTTTCAACAGTCTGCGCTCGCGGATTTGCTGGAAATTGTCACTTTATTGCTGGGTCTGCCGACGAATGGCGACTCTTCGGAACCCACATCCGCGGAGAGCTCAAATGATTTAGTTTAGTCGTCGGTACACAGATTGCTGGAGAACTCTTTCAAAACTTGAAACTCGAGGTACCGGAATGAAGTCAACAGTTATGTGCACCTTTAAATCACCTGCAATCGTAATCGCGCTATTTTCTGCAGCTCTTTCGATCGGCGCTGAGGCAGCCCCTGGACGAATCGAAAGATCGAAAACTGATATTCGTGCCAATGAAAATCGCGAGGTTACATTGGATGCGAAGGCTCGGCGTTCAGCTTTGAGTAACGTCGAAGCAAAGAATTTGGCGATGAGAGCGATCTCTTTGAAAAACTTGAAACTCGCACCGACTGAATCGTTTCAAATCGCAATGCATATGTTAGAAAGTTCCGATTACATCGCCCAAGTTCGAAGCATTTTATCCGAAGCTATTTCGGCTGACGAAATGGTCCTAAAAATTCGTGAGTTGAATGCATCATCTGTTAGCGGTTCAAAGAATCAGCGTTTTTTAACTGACCGAGATATTAAAACCATTATGAACCCGGCCCGATTCAAGCTTATTGAATCAGCTGGCATCAGTTATTATGAGAGTGTCGATGCGATAGGCTATGAATCTAATTTGGTACAATTCATTCACAAACTGACTTTGAATCCGTCATTTTCTGATGAGCCCAATGACCTCACGCAAAGTCAGGCGACTGCAGGCGTAACGGAAACTGTTTCGGTTCGTTTCGACAGTCAAATCAAGTTGGACGAGGCAAATCCTTTGTCGGAATCTTACGCCTTCTACACATCATTAGTTGTGGACCTGGTCGAACGTGAGGTCACTTATGATCAAGCTTCCGGCGTGATCGCGGAAAATGGAAATTCACGGGGCAAGGTTGCAGATCCGGTAGGGCTCGCGATAAAATTGAAGATTGGATCGTACGATAATATCAGTCGGGAAACGGTCAAGAGTCTTCTCCAGAGCCAGATTTCTACGCATCTCGCAAATTTGCCTTCGTCAATCACCGCGATTCGTAAGGGCGAAACTTCTGCAATTTTAGGTCAACCGACCACTCGAGCTGATGGAGCCATTCTACTTAAAATTTCATCTCAGGCGAAAGCCGTCGAAGTGAAACGGATCATCAATGAGTTTGCGACGACGAGATAAAAGCAAAGATCGCAAGATCGGAATGCGCTCAAAGCGGTCCATCAAACAAGGCCTGAACTTTTATGGTTCAGGCCTTGTTTTTCCTCGTACTTCATCATGTCGTCATTAAGCTTTAAAAGCAGGATTAAACTAGATCAATTCAAATCACAGAACGATATTATTCGACAAGAATCGCGAGGTGTCTTGCGAAAGAATATCGCCAATTATTTTTTTGCCACTCGCATCTTGTTTTGCGGCAACCATTGAGCGAATGCTGAAGGATCGGAGTGCATCGTAAACGCTGAGAGTTCCTTCGGCGGAGTCTTTGCGACCGGTGAATGGAAAAACGTCGGGCCCACGCTGGCACTGAGAATTCAAGTTGATACGGCAAACTTGGTTCGAAAGAGTGTCAATAAGGCGACCCATGGCGATCGCATCTTGTCCAAAGAGACTCGCTTGCGAGCCGTAGTGTGATTCGACAATATAATCTTCGACTTCCGCGATTGAATCAAATTCGTGAATCGGTACGACGGGGCCAAATTGCTCCTCGATCGCCGCGCGCGCTTTAAGAGGCACGTTACGAAGCACAGCTGGGTAAAAGAGTGCGCCTTCGATTTTGCCACCCTTATCTGGGTTACAGAGAATCGCACCGTTTTTCACTGCGTCGTCGACTAAACTTTTTAAGTAGGAAGCCTTCGATGGGTCTGGAAGTGGCGTGATCTGCACTTTCGCCTCCCAGGGCATGCCGCACACCATCTCATCGACTTTTTTCGCCAGACGCTTGCTAAATTCATCCGCAATCGAGCGGTGCACAAAAAGAAGTTTCAAGGCCGTGCAACGTTGACCGTTGATTGAAAGACTCCCCCGCACGCATTCCGAGACGGCAAGATCGATGTCGGCATCCGCGAGAATGATTGCTGGATTTTTTGCGTCCAGACCCAAGATGCTTCTGAACCGATTGGGATGTGGATGCGACATCTTAATTTGATTGGCCACTTGGCTCGAGCCGATAAAAGCCAAAACGTCGATTTTGCCGGATTTCACTGCAGGCGAGACGATCTCACGCCCAAGTCCGTTGATGACATTGACAACGCCAGCGGGAAAGCAATCGCGGAAGGCCTCGAGAATCGGGTCCCACAAAAGCTGACCAAAACGTGGGATTTTTACGATGGCGGGATTTCCCATAATGAGCGCCGGAATCAGCGTCGTGAAAGTTTCGTTGAGTGGATAGTTGAACGGGCCCATGCAAAGAGTCACCCCAAGTGGTGTGCGTCGAATTTGCGCCATCACTCCGCCGGAGAATTGAAAGCGCGACGAGTCGCGATCCAAATCTTTCACTTCTTCGACTGTGTCGTCGATGTACTGAATCGTACGATCGAACTCCGCTTGTGAGTCGGGCCAAGTTTTTCCCACTTCCCACATCAATAGCCGGCAAATGATTTCTCGGTGATTGAGCATTTGATTGCGAAATTTTACCACGGCGTTCACACGGGCTTCCATCCGTGAGGTTGGCCAATCACCAAGGCCGCGATTCCACGCAGCACTTGCAGCATTGACCGCATCTTGAAGACGATCTGCTGCGATGTATGGCGTTTGGCCAATGAGCACGAGCTCGGCTTCGCGAGTGCAAGTGCTATAAACAGGTTTCATCGAGTGGCCCGAGGCTTCAATTTTTCCGTTGATTAAGATACGTGCGTTGATTTTCGGAATTTGCGGGAACGGCGGAAGTGTTTCGACTTCTTTTGGATGCGACGTGATGGCACTCATAAGTCAGAGCTCCTTAACCATGGGTTTCTGCTAATGGAAAAAAGGGTATCTCTGAACTTATTGAAAGAGAAGATAAACGTCGGAAAGTTCACCCACGGATCCGCAGTCGAGGGCGCGAATGTCTAAAGCGTAATCTTTTTTAAGTTCGATTTCACCTTCGAGTGAGAGAGGCGTAACAGTGCTTGTTCCGCTACTCGCGAAAGGAGCGAGCGGGACCGCCTGATTGCGAAACTCAATCGAATCCATTTTGCCGTTGAGTTCGATCGTTGAGTCCTTGGTACCGTATGCTGCATAGTAACTTGGATCGGTGATCAAAGTACTTGGAGCGAGACCGATGAGCAAAAAATTATCTACGATGATCGATGAGCCAGCGGCATCACTTCCGGTGAGTTGAATGCTGCGTGCACCCTCCATATAAATATTTAAAAGTGCCGAGCCTAGGACGTATGGGTGGCGGGTCTGGAGCGGATCAGATGCATCGCTATCGTGATTGCGCGAGAGAACTTGTTGATCTTGATCTGGATTGTTTGAGGACGGTGAATAGCTCGCGGCCTTTAAGATTTTAAGCACGTAACAAGTGCCCAAAACATCGCGGGCCGGAATGTCGATGCGACCAGATGGATCGGGCGCGATCGTCGAGTACGTTTTGCACGCAAAGGTTTCTACAGTTGCCGGATTGAATGCGACATTCGTATCTTCGTCGGGATTCGTAGGAGCTGAGAATTTTGCACTCGAGCAATTCTGAAAAGTCATAACGAGTGCCACCGCAATGAGTGCGAAGATATCGGTGCGCGGGTTGTAAGGCACGCGACTTGGCGGAGGTGATCTTGGAGGTGCCCGTTTTTTTGCGGGTGTTAAAACCGGAGGCGGTTCCGGCAAGCGAGGCGGTGGTTGCGCCAAAGGTGCTGGCAAAATCGGCTCCGCGACAAGTGACGCTTCTTCTGCTTCTACTGGCTGCGTTTGAAGTGACGCTTCTTCTGCTTCTACTGGCTGCGTTTGAAGTGACGCTTCTTCTGCTTCTA
>JAYVND010000257.1:0-17209 GCA_043758635.1 Bdellovibrionales bacterium | reverse complement strand
CCCATGCTCAGACTCAAACCCATGCTCAATCATGGCCTCGGCCAAATCAGTTATCTATCAATTTTTGTTTGCGATCTAAGGCGGTCTCACGGTTTCTGTTGCTGACGCTTGTTTGGAGCGCTTACAATTTGGTACCTCCCAGCATCTGCAGCGGTGCAACGCTTGCGCGTACGGCTTGGGAATGCACGGTACCGTGCGAAGAGGTCGATACGCACAAACCGTTGAAACAGATTCGAGTCAGCTACTGTGCCAGATCCGTGATCTCGCAGCAGATGCTCGACTCGCTTAAAAACACCTGTGAGCGCTCAAACGCAACCCATCATGCTGTGGCGGTGAGAACTTCCGGCGTTCAAGTGCCTGCCACTTGCGTGACCTCAAATAATGCCTGCGAGCACGAAGGGCTAGTGGATGTCGGTTACACTTGCAATTATCTATGCCCCTCCGAAGATCGCTTCATTCATAAAATGTCTGCATGCGCGAGTAGCTCAGATGAAGCATGGAGTTTGGTAGGCGAGGTTTGTAATGATGCAAAGGCTCCGTCCAACGCGATTATGCCAGAATTCATGCGATGCACTGCTGATGGACAGGCGACATGTTCAGCATCGAAGTGACCGAGTCGACCTGCCTTCAAGGCACACCAAAATAACGTCCCTCGCTTTTGGCACCTGAAACTGAATAGAGTCAGGGGTAGTGGAAGCTTTTTACGAATTGAAGCTCACCAGGAGACCGCATCGGAACAAGTGAAGAGTCAATTTTTTCGTCTGGTGTGCCTGCGTGAGTGACGACCGTTACCTTTGCGGTTATCAAGTCTTGTTTACTCGAATCGAAGCCGCCGTAATAATTAACATAAACTAGATAAGTACCATTCATCGGTGATGGGGCCGAAATAATTTCTGGCCCATAACCGGTGGTCACGTCGACGTCGAGCGCCGCGCCCGAAGCCAATCGTCGGTTCCCGTAAAAGCAATGTTCACCACTTGGGGTGACAACATGCAAATCGAGATCCGTATTGTCTTTATCCCATGACAAAAGAACTTTGAGATGCGCGGGCGTGATGGATGCATTGGCTTCGTAAAACTGCACCGCATGCCGCTCTTTGCCCGACCGAACTTCAACTGAGTTGGAACCGCGCCCGAACATGAACGGGCGACCAAAAGTTGAGCCATCGGCTTTCATTGGCATTTCAATACCATTGACGATCAGTTGCATCGGCCCCTTCGGGGCATTAGACACGTGACCACGGATTTCGCTCGCGGTTTTACTTGGTCCGCCACCATCTTCCCCAGCCATGACTAAGCTCACGCTGGAAGCGGGGTAGTTGACTCTTTGTACAACATTGCTAGGGCCCTCAGTCATGCGCCATCCACGAATCGGATTGTCAATTTTCACATCGGCGAAAGTTAAAACGGGCGGGAGGAACATACACAATGCAATCAAAACTCTCTCCGCTATCAAAGCTGTTACGCGTCTCCCTCCTTGGCGAGTTGCAGAATCGGAATTTAACTTTAAACGAAACTCGAGCTTTGATCTCATTTGTCCTCCAGGAGCGCGCGCGCTTGCTGCTCGATAAAAATCTCATCATGCCCACGCGGATGATTTTTGAATCCGACGTGCAGATATTCATGTAAAACTGAAAGTTCGTCATCTCGGCTGCGTATGAACGGCACGAAGATTTCTTCTTTAGCTAGGTCGCTCGAGATTCGAGAGCGCACCTTACAAACCCGAAGGCGTTTGGGAGCCTCGAAGCCCTCTTGGAGATTTAAGTTTCGTAACCAATCGCGTGATTGTTGTGCAACCCAAGCGGCAACAGGTAAATTGAGTTCACAATCTTGTTGGAGACCCACAAAACCAAATGAAATAAACGAAGCGGGATAAGCCGAGTGCAAAATTTCGGGCATTGAAAATCCTGCGCGTGCCAATTTTACCGCCTCCGTCCATGCCAATCGATTTTCAGCCGACTTCGTCGAATGGTAGCGAATGTTGGGAACACCTTCGAGAAATAAAGATTCTGACCAGCGCGCGATTTTTAACGATTCTGCGCTCGCGGCAACCGGGCTTACGCGCTGAAGTCGTGATGAATCGGAGATTTCAAAACATCCGTTCGAATGCCGACCATTCTGGTACAAAAAAGTGCGTGCGAGTAAAGCAAATGCACGAGCCGCGTCGAGTGGCTTTGCCATGACCTCGCGGTCCAGGACACGTGCGATATATTCATTCTCCGAAAGGTTCGCGACAATTTTTTTGCCTTCGAAATGCAGGCTACCATCACCAAAAAATTTAAGATGCGTGCCCGAAGTGAATTGCAAATCAATGGGGCCACGAAGAGACGGGGGCGCTGTCACGATGGAGTAATGATCAAAGTAAGCTACCTTGACGCAGCCGCCATCCGCCAACTGGGCATGGCGATCGACGATCTTGCGCAATTCAGTATCTTGACTCGCATCAAAAGCATTTCGACCGTGGCCCGGATTTGAAACCCAAATCGCGCTTTGGTCTGGCAGCCAGCCAACAAAACCGCCGGCAAAGCCAAGTCGATCCACCGGAGTTTGATCGCTTAGATTTTCGTCGCGCCAAGTAAAAGTCTTGACGCGAAGAGTGCTCCCCCATGTTTTGACTGCACCCTTAGCCGTGCCATCAATCACTGTTTGGCCAACTCCCTTTTCTATCTCTGAAAACGACTGAAATTTTCTAAGAGTTTGAAGCGCTGACAGAAGTTCGTTCACCGGCACGCGGGTCTCGGGCCGCATGAGTCTTAGTTCAGTTAGCCAGAGTGGAGCCCCTTTCAAGGCCGCCGCCCCGCTCGCAAGATCCGATTGCGATTCTGATTGAATTTGCGATTGACCATGCACAGACCAAAATTTTTGCCATTCATCTCGATCAATTTTCAACCGTGTCGGAGAAAAGTAGGGTGAACACGATTTTGCGAGAGCCTCGACTCTCCCAATCGATTGATTTTTAGAGCAACAGAATATTTCTTCAGGATCGTCGCCTTTGCAGACGTAGTTGGGCTCGGTCTTTTGGCTTTCACTTTGGTAAGCGTAAGCAAAAAGTTTCCAAACACTCCCGAGTGGCGTACGCAAACTCGCGGCCATAGAAGCGCTCCCCATGGAGGTACTCGCCACGGAAGTGCTTACAGAGGAGATGCTCGTCGAAGCGTCTACGATTGCGCCCACCGACGCGCGCGCGGAAATACCTGGAGAGAACTTATCGAATCTGCCGTCGGGCGAAAGCACCCGCACGTCAATCGCCCAGGCAAAAGACGACATTAAAATGCTCACGCAAAAGAGCGTTCTACTGAATTGAGATTGCACGACGGGCGGTTGCTCCTTCATAGCTATGAGACTCAGGGCGATACATACGGAAGAGTCGCGCAGGCGGCATAACAAATTGCCCACGGCTAGAAAAGCGAACCAGTTCGTCAAATTCGAGCGGGCCTTTGAGGGACCCGACTGGAATCGAATAGCCAAGCGCCTGAGCAGACGAACGAGCCTGGGTAAAATTTGTTTTTAAGTTTTTAAAAGTGATTCCCCAAGTTGATTCGTCGACTTCTCCGCCGGGCGGAAGTGGAACTTCAAGTAACAAGAATTGAGCTTGCTGCGCTCTCGGGGTGATCTTTAAGTGATCGACATAGAGTGCATCTGGATCCAGAACATCTTGAGATCCAACTTCGACCACGTCGAGCTCCATTGGCGTTGGCTCAGAGTCGTCGTTTGGATCATTGCTCGGCAGTCGACCCGACTTGAAGTTCACGCGGTAGAGTTTCCGCTCGATCGAGGCATCGAGTGTGCTCTTAGCTGCAACATCCATCTTATAAGAGACTTCAGCGACCGCACCTTTGATGCTTGGGAGCGAGTTTGGAATTTTTACGAGCGGACTTGGACGGAACGACGGAATCGCGCTCGCGCCGTCGCGCACCCATTCTTTTCCGAGATCGATTTGTATCAGATCTTTTTTTGCAACTTTTGCGACTTTTGCATTTTCTGCGACCGTCACGCTTGGAAACGCCTCTTCAACGAAGGCGAGTGCGATTGAGCGATCAATTGTCGGGGCTTCGAGTTTTACGCTTTCGAGAATTGAGAACGCTCTGTCGGCCGGACTTTTAATTTCTTTTGAAAGCACTCCGTGAAGCAACGCCGCACTTTGATAAACCGGACTGCTCGGGAGATTTTTTAAAACTGACGCCACTCTTGCTTTGAAGTCGGGAGTCATTGCGACTCCATTTTTCAGCGATACATCGGCAATGATAAGTGTGGACAGTGCAACGTCGTGCTGAATGTCATCCATGAATACGCTGGTGTCCACGACGTTCGAATTTTTGAGCGCCGCAAATGGCAAAGCGCTCAGTTTTGTCATCAACGCCTTGGACTGTTCCGCAACTGGTAAATCAAAGTAAGACAAGACCCAAAGTGCGTATGCGCGCGCGACGAACGAAGAATCAGTTTTTGAGTAAATGTCGAGCAGATGGTCCCAGTTTTCTCTTGGTAATGCGATTCCCAACAATCGCGACGCTCGCCAATCCGCGTGGTATGCGTGCGCGGTCACTAAAAGATTGGTATCTGCCGTCTCGCCCCACCAAGCAAAAACAGCGCCTGGCCCCGCCATTGAAATGAGCCGGCGGCGATCGGCGGCGATTCGGTCACGTATCGACTGTGTCTGAGGTGTCGCTCCACCGACTGCTTCTAAAGACCGAACAGCCATCGTCATCGGAATCAAGCGACTGGCCGTTTGCTCAACGCAACCCCACGGATACTCCAGAAGGTCATCCGCAATTCGCGCGACCTGATAGGCGGCCTCCGGGACGATTTTAACACGCACGTCGGTTGCAGATAGAGGCAAAGAGAGTGGCGCTGGATTTTGAAGCGAGATCGACTGGGAACGTTCGTCCAACCAATTCGCTGAAGTAAAGTCGATAGCCGTCTCAAGGGCATCAACGGTGTGCCCTCCGACATTTATTTTTGCATTGATAACGCTTGAGCGGGTTGGCAGTTTACCCAGCACAACCGTCGTGCTGCCAGGCTCGAGCTTGACAGATTGCGAGACTAAATAATCCGGCCCACTCAAAATCAAATCTGCACTTTGCGCAGATTTCGTCGAATTAAAAATCGCTATTGCTGGCTTTGGCCGATCGCCAACGCGAAAATGCTTTGGGCCCGTCCACGTGACAAAATAATTTTTGTTTGATAGAACAGAGCCTTTCGCTTCTCCGACCACACCGAGCTTACCTGGTTCGATGGCCATTGCCTTCGCCGTGATCCGCCATCGACTGAGAGAGTCTGGCATCACAAAAGAGAAATGAGCGCGGCCGCGAATGTCTGTTTTTATATCACCGTTCCAATACGCTGTGTCTCGGGTGTCCCTGCGCGCACGCTCGGTCATCTCTTTCAAATCGCGCATCGAAACTGAAGCCGCTGCTTTTTGCACGTCTGAGGTGGCCGGATTAAAAGAATAAAACTGCATTGAAGATGTGGTGCGCACTTGATTGCGGCGCAAGTGATTAAAAAATTCATTGATGCTTGGAGCGACATCTGGTTGTAAAACGTAGATCATTTCGTCAACGACGCTGACACTGACCATTGACGAGATCGGCCTTCCTAAAAGGTCAGTCTGTAGCTCGACGTTGACCTGGTCGCCGGGTGCATAAACCTCTTTGTCGGCTTTGAACGAAATATGGATTGTCGGCTTTCTGACGATCAGTCCTTTATTCTGAAAACCAAAATCGCCAGCCCGAGCATACGCGACCGAAAAAATCTTATTGGGCGCAAAATTTTCGTGAATCGCGACTTCAACTTGCCACTGCGTGGGCGTCAGCCTCTTAGCTGAAAACCATGAAGGATGCGAAGCCAATCGGCCATGGGCATTTACATCGTTGCGCTCAAGCGTAAGCAAGGCATCATCTGCGATCTGTGGAAAAGTGAGCAAGATTTTTGCCGTTTCTCCAATCGCGTACTCATCTTTATCCGCCAAAATCTCAACTTCGCCGGTCGAGCTTTTGAGCTCTGGACCTAGCACAACGTGAGAGCGGGTCCCGCGTGCAATCCCATTGATATCGACGACCCGGATCACGTAATGCCCTGGCTTTTCTAGAGTCATTTCAAAACTGCCCCGCTCTCCCCCATTTACTTTTCCGAATGAGACCGTGCGGTCTTCGAGCCGAATTGCTTGCCAAGTTTTTAATTGCTGGCTCATCTCAGCAGCGGCGTCGGCACCTTGCCTTTCGTAGGTCAAATGAACAGCCATGTTGGGCTGGGTGGCACTAAAGTCTGATTTAAGAATATATGTTTCGAGGAAACCTTCGATAAGGGCTTCTTTTTTGGCTGTGACTCGATAGGCCGCTTTGTCCATTGCACGGACCGAAGCGATATACCTCGATGGATGTTTTGCGACTGGAAGCTTAAAGTGCACGAGGCCCTTGGCGTTACTCTTGTAGGTTTTAACCGACAGCTCCACCGGAACGTCTCCTGCATAACTGTAGCTTCCTTCAAACATCGACATTTGCTCGGAGCGCAACTGGAGATTGACCGCAGCATTCGCGACCGGTGAACCGGATGGATAAACGAGCGACACGGTTCCATTTATCTCTTCACCAACTTTATAGGCAGCTTTGCTAAAATTAATCTGCACATCGAAGTGAGGCTTCGTAAATTTAGCCACTCGAAAAACGGCACCGTAAGTTTCATGGTCGTAGGAAAATCGCAGAGTGTAACCGCCGCTCTCAGCTGCATTTGGAAGTTGAAATTTTGTCTCTCCCCCATCGATCCCTTTCCAACTTAGGCTCTGGGTCAAAAGCGGCACTCCCATTGCGTCGACCACGGTGAGACTTGCAGTTTTAATCGGAAGTGCTGACCACTGGTCCTTTGCGCCGCTTCTTTTGATATCTCGCCCTAGCGCTCGTACGTAAACCGTGTCGCCAGGCTGGTAGAGGGGTCGGTCGGTGAAAACAAAAATTTTAGGTTGGTAAACTTCCGAATCGTAAAAGAAATTCTCACTGATCGCGACGCCTCCGTCATTGTCTTCAACAATCGCGAAACTTCGCTCGGGAGTCGAATGCTTCGAAGTAAATACTCCGTCCGCATCGCCTGTGCCCTGATCGAGAGTTCCGATGCCGTCGGTGATCATGACATGCGATTTCGGCTGCGGCATTCCGGTTTCTCGATTCACTGTCCAGACAAAACCCTGCAGTGATGAAACCTTCGTGACGACTATTGTGTCGCTCACAAAAACCAAAGTTGTGGCACGGAATGACCCAATCATTGCTTCAACTAAGTATAGGCCAGGCTTCCTTTTTCCGAGCGGAAGCATGACGTTGGCACCATTCATTTGTAGAAAATTGCTACTTGAACCTTCCATCGTCGTATCTTTCTGAGGCTGATTCGGTTTTGCGAGCCAAACCGGATAGCGAAAGCTATCGACTAACTCTAAACCTTTGAGTCGCGCGAACTGAGGTTCGTTATGGAATTGCGTTTTATAACTGTGCGGAGGGGCATGAACGAGTTCGGGCGCCAGCGCCGTCGCTTCTTTTCGAGCCTCGCTAGAGAACACTCGCTGCCAGGCCAGGCGCGACTTCTTATACCAACTGTCCCATAGATAACTTAGTACGTTACTTAGACCTTCGCCGAAGTAAGCGCCTTTGATCACTGGCCGATGCAGATTCTTCTGTGCCTTCAAAAACTCAAGCGGCTTCGGGATTCGGTAAAGCCGAACATCCACTCCCCCATAGTTTTGGAGCGAACCATTTGTTGACTCAAAGCGGACCGCGATCTCTTGCTTCGTGCCAAACACCCCATCGGTGAGCACATAAAACTCGCCACCCGAATAGAGTGAGTAACCACTCGGATCAAGATCTGCCGCATTTGACTGTATGGAAAAAACAAACAGCGAACTAAATAAGACAAGATTTACGATGACGAACCACAAACTCGTGCATTTTTCGTGCATCTTGAGACTGATCTGGCGCCTCTTTTCGTCACTGATCCTGTCACTCTCCTTAACGATCGCTAATTTCATCATTGAGTCATTCCTTGAGCGAGGATTCGATTTTTCGAATTAAGAAAGTGAAGTCGGAAAAAGCCGATAAAGTTTGGATTACTGGGGGTTGGCCTCCAACGACTGTCGGGCCAATTCAGTAAGTTTGCAAAAGTCACCGCACGCAATCCATTGTCGTTCGGCTTGGCTTTCGCTCCGTTGTGATAAACGATGCGCGGCCCAGTCCAAATCATCACGTGCTGCGCATCCCCTTGATCGAAAAAAAGAAGATCTCCTGCGTCGACAAGGTCCGGAGACTTTCCAAGAAAATCGGCGTTCTGCTGAATGATGGTGATTGCGCGCGCAAATGGAGCCGACTTTTGATTCGCAAGGCGCCAGTTTTTGAATTCGGCTTTCTCTCCAGTTGTAAGTACGAGTTCAGCGGGCAGCGGTTTACCAAGAAAGCCATTCGCTTTTCTCCAAGAAAGATCGTGGGACTCGAGCGCTTCGTGCACCGCGAATCGCAACAGCCCAGCACAGTCGCGCTGCCCCCAACGGGGATTCGGCCCGCGTGAAATCTGATCTTCGATAATAGTGACGAGCCACGACCGAAACGTTTTAATTTGATTCTTAGCAAGCAGCACAGTTCCAAGCGATTCTGATGACGTCATCGTCATCAGAAGGCACGAGAACAGTCCCAAAACAAACTTTTTAGCCAGTCCAAAATTAGCGAGACGCATTGGTTGTCCAATTCATTTTTACCCAACCGGCGTTAATCGAACCGAGGCTGCCCGCCTGCAGCGGGTGCGTGCCAAACTTATCGAGATTTGGCAAAAGATAGCGAGACACCGAGGTGCGAAACACCGCCTCTTGCGATTCTGGTAAGCTTTCTAAGATGGATTTTTTCGCAAGTATTGCGAACTCTTTCGGCGCCAGAATGAGCGCGGGCCAGGCCACATCTTTTGAGAGAGAGGACGACATTGAAGGAAAATTTCCGGCGTGCACGCGCAGAGCGAGATCAACAAGCGTATCGTCGGGCGAAAAAACAATTTCATCTTTCAGAGCGACTACTTTCACCCGAAAAAAATGGTGCGACCCGAGCTTTTTATTTTCGGCGCTTTTTTTTGCTGCGTAGGGTCCGTATCTGCCGCCCACTTCCCGTGTGAACCCTATTTGCTCTCCACTTGCGGGAAGCGCACGAACACTTAACTTCGAGAGCCACTTAATCGTGGCTTCTGGAACGGGAACTCCCTCTGCGACTTTGGGTATTTCGAGAATTTCTTCTCGCGAACCAATCATACGAGCGAACGCTTGTTCAAGCACATCTGGTTTCGCGAGAAGGCCAGTATAGTTACCGCGCACCGAGATGAGTGGAGCGTAGAATTTTGAATCTGGATACCAGCAGGCTTGAGCCACAGGCGTTGTTTGCGCAATCCACGTTCCGGCGCGAACGATTTGCGCGACGATCTCCCGGTCAAATGGAATGGCCACGCAGAGGGCCGCGCCCCGAGGCATCATTGTCCAATCCGCTTTCGATGCATTTCCTTTGCTCAAAACCGCCGCCTGCCAGTCGCGATCAAAAC
The DNA here is from genome assembly GCA_043758635.1 of Bdellovibrionales bacterium. Taxonomy (GTDB): domain Bacteria; phylum Bdellovibrionota; class Bdellovibrionia; order Bdellovibrionales; family JAMPXM01; genus JAYVND01. Next base: position 7,664 of record JAYVND010000257.1, on the reverse strand, counting down.
GAAATCGAAATGCCTGCATTGAGCTAAAAAATTTCTGATAACCAAACGTCGCGAAGGAGGCAGACATCGTTACAATGTGTTTAGCTCCTACCAAACGAGGCCCAAAAATGCCAATGCTGTCGGTGACGCCCAAAAAAGCTTTGGATCTCTCGCTCCAAGTTCTCGATTGACTGCCGATCGGCAGACGCATGTCTTTATCAGTAAAGATGATCAGACGCCCTTCATCGGTCGCGAAAAATATCTCTGTGCCATTCGGGATACTCAGAGAATAAATTGTGCGCCCGTCCACGTGATCAGTTTTGAACTGTCCATCATTGCTTGCGGCTTTAAGCAACGCTTGCGCGAGTTGCTTGATGCCGGACTCATCAATAACGAACATGGCGTGTGATAGCTTTCCATCTTTAGGATCCCGCCAAAGAGCGGCCTCGGCAGGTCCACTTAAAAACCACCTGAGAATTTTGATCGGCCAGTCGGCATGATTCTCGTAAGCAAGCCGGGCAAGCGCCCCCCGGAAACTCAGCCAGTTTTCTCCGCCGTCGCTGTAATAGAAAACAAAATCTTCGCTCAAAAGATCTTTTAAAAGTGGCAGCTTTAAAAGATCCGCCGGCAGGTCTGAAAGTCGTTGAGTTGCCAGGACGACGTCGGGCTCGTGATCAAAAGAGGGCGGCTGCACGGTTTCGATTTTCACCGACACGGGGGGCTCAGGCTTTACTCTTTTAGGGGGAAGTCCATCTGGTGCGCATAGTGCCGCGATCGAATGAAGAGTCGACAACGCCATAAGCAGGAATATACATCCGAACAAAGTCACTTTAGTCATGCCGAAAATTTTAGCGGCACCAAATTTTCAAGTCACGAAAAATTCGCTCTATTTATCTCGCATGCACAGTTAAAAAAAGAACAGGTGGACCATCCCATTCTTTTAAAGAACCACTCGAGCTTTTCGATGAAGTCTCTCGAGCAGACTGTTTTCAGATAATCAAAGCGATGAAGACTTAAACGAAAGCGTCTTTTTTGCGATCACTTCTCCGCCTTTAGGCGACGGGAACGGAACCGTTTTAAGAATTCCCAAGATGCAGGAGTGCAACGCCTCATTTTTTAATTCTGATTGCACGACCTTCGCACTGGCAACTGCGCCACTCGAGCCGATCACCCATTGCAGACGTAAGTTTCCGCCGAGAGTGCTGTCAGTGATCAACGCTTTTTCATAACAAAACTGGAATTTTGTCAAAAATTTCGAGAGCGCCTTTTCGATTTGATCTTCAGTCAGACTTCCGGGACCACTCATCGAGATGCCACCCTCAGCAGACATCCCGCCTGAAGCACCGTGGCCGTAGATTTCGTTCGAGCTCACCTGACCTTGGACATCGTTGAGTCCCTTGCCGTGGCCGCCTTTGAAATTCACAACCGAAGCAATCGAACGCGATGACTTCGTTTTGATATCACCATCACCGCCTCCGCCCTCAGCCATCTTATCGAGCACCTTCGAATCTGTCGAGCCGCCCCCGAGGGTCGGTGAGACCACAAAGCTTTTTGATTTATCCGCGTAACTCACGCCACCTTTGGCGACGGCTTTTGAGTTCGACGTCAAAAAACTGAGAGCACTTAAGGCTTTTGCCGTTTGCGCAGCTTCAGGATTTTCTGTCTTCGCTACAATCGCTCCGGCTTTCGGAGGGTTATTCGATTTCACGACTGCTGTCGGCTTATCAGCTTTCGGGTGCGGTGCTGGTGGAGCAGGCTCTCTTACAACCTTTTCGATTTTCTTTGGTGGCTCCTTGACCTTTGCGACTTTGACCGGCTTCTCTTTTTTAAGCTTTTCTTTTTTAACCACTTTTTTTGGTGGTTCCGGAACCGGTTTTGGCTCAGGTTTAGGTGGCTCCGGCGGTTGGATGGCAACAGGTACCGGAGTGGGTACCGGCGTTGGCTCGGGCTTGAAAATATCTTTGTGCGGAATCAGCTTTGGCTGTTCGAGCACAACCGTTGTCGTGATAACCGGCGGATCTAATTTCTTTTTGAAGACCGTCATGAAAATAAAGGAAGCAACCAAAAGAACACTGACGATAAACGCCGAATTTTCAAATCGCTGCTGCTCAATAAGATCTTGCTCGGTGTCATCGAGAACAATCGGCGACATTGATTCAGCAAGCTGAACCGAACGAAAGCGCCACCAGTGAATCTGGTGTGAAAAGACTGTTGAGAAAAATTCTTCAGAAGTGAAGAGTCTTGTGTGACCAGGCTCGAGCGGCTGGCGCACTCCTTTAATTTTAAAATGAATTTGTTGCTGAGCCGTGACGTTATAGCCGCCCGAAGTTTTTGCTACACTAAAAGCCGGTTTCCCGGCAGCTGAAGCCGTCAACTGCTGACCAACTGGGCGGTATTTCATTAAGTAATAGCGAATTCCGGCGTACATCATGAGCTGACGTGGAACATCGGGATTGTCGTATGATTCCCGATCCTGTTGCATGTACGGCGCTGCCAAAGGCTGCAAAGGTATCACTGATACTGCGAGGGGGTACCGGTTACTTCCTTCGCGCGAGCGCGGAAGATCGAAAAGCACTTTCTGATCTGGAGCCAGCGCGTCTGCAAAAAATGCTTCGCGCTCCATTTCGCCGATGTCTTTGATACTACGATCGACAACGCAAATTTTACCTGCGACCTTGGCAACGGCCCAGCCGTTGCGATAATCGAGATTTAAGACTTCTTCATCATTCCAGACGAATTTTTTGGTCACCGGTCCCATGGAGGCTGTGACAAGATACTCTTTGCGGCGATGGGGTTTCTTTAACTCGTGGCTCATTGCGGATCAACCACCACAAGCTGGAGATCGATGAATCCAGCACCAGCGGCTGAAGCGATCACACGTTTAATAGTCGAGTAAGGAGCGCCTTGGTCAGCCATGAGAACCAACGCTGATTCACGATTGGGTTCAGGCTTAAGTTCGCGCTGCTGCTTCATCAGATTCGAAATAGTCTGCGAGATATTTGCAGCTTGCAATTCGTTGGCTGGAAATTCGAAGTTATTGAGCGTCACTGCCGGCTTTTGATCGATTAAAACTGCATCTTTGCTGATTTCGATCTTTAAGCTCTCTTTTGGATTCGATTTTTGCGCCAGCACCAGTTCCGGTAAAGAAAGTTGTGCCGTTGGCGTGATATTGTTCAAGGAGGCAGAATAATTCTTCAGGAGAAAAACCAGCAAGATCATGAAAATGTCGGCCATCGACGTGATCTGCAAAGCCAAATCCGTTGGCTGTGCCTCCTTTTTCTTCAAAAACGATTTACGCTTCGTTGACATATCAGCCTCCTGCTAAATAAACCTTGGTGATTGTCTTCTGCGCCTCGTTGATCATCGTGACCACTTCTTTGTACTTTGTGGTCGGAGCTGCGTTCACGCTGACTTCTTTGACATCGGCCCACTGCTCGTGAATTTTCGTGAGACTCGCCGTGAGTCCATCAGCGTCAAACTGTCCGCTAACGCCAGGCACTTTCACTTCGACCTCTTGTTTCAGCTCACCGCCCGAGACCTTGAGTAAAATTTCACCCGTTGCCATCAAATCCATCGTCATTGACATCGGTGTTTTTTCCGGAGTCGTCACTGGTGGAGGCGTCTCACTCGAGTTGTTCACCGCATTCACTCCAACGTCGACAGCGGTCAATGTGATAAATGAGGCCGTCACCAAGAGATAAGTGATCAGAACCGTAAAACAGTCGATGATCGGAGCGAGGTTCAGTTCAACTTCGCCACCACCGCCGCCACTGTCGACCATCACGCACCTCGACGGGGCATGACCACGTTCTGGAATGTTGAATCGACATTCGGATCGGCATCACCTGCTTGGAAGTAGCGCTGTTGCAATAGGTCGAGAGTACGAACCGCTGACTGATCGACTTGGGACACAAGTTTATTTCCGCGACTGTTGAGGTATGAGAAAGCGATCATACAAGGAATCGCGACACCAAGACCCAACATGGTTGCGTTCATCGCAGTCGAAATACCGTTTGCAAGCATCGCCGAGCGATTCGCTGCAGAAGCAGCTCCGACGGCTTCGAAGGACTGAACGAGACCGACGATGGTCCCCAAGAGACCAAAGAGTGTTGATACGTTGGCAATCGTTCCGAGAAACGCCGTTCTTGCCAGAATTTTTTCGGTTGCCTCAGCAACAGCCAGTTGCAAACCGTGTTCGACAAGCTGGTCTGGTTGGTTGGAACGATTCAGTCCTGCCCGAACGACTCGTGCGACTGGTTTGTCGCTCATCGATTCGCAAAGCGCTATCGCATCAGCAACACGGTCGCGCATGATCAAGATACGCACTCGTTCGAAGAAGTTCTCCAGTCCACCAAGCGGGTAAATGAAGAGCAGGGAGATGGCTCGTTCTAAGATGATTATAATTCCAAGTGCCCCGCAGGCGATGATTGGAAAGACGTGAGAGAAATGCTCAAGTACGAATTTGAAAATGCTCGCCATATACACCCCAGCTCATGACCAACTGTTGGTCATGGATTGATCAGTTTTCTGATCAGCTTTGAGACAGATCGGCGTGACGATGTTGTTTCTGAACGGGACATTCTGAAAGTTGGTCGTTGAACTAGGATTGTGAGGGAATCCAATTCCTAGTAGCTCTCATGACATGCTTTCGTCATGAGCAGAGACGCGATCGCAGTTGTCTGCTCGAAGAACCGCTCTGCATTTGAATTGCTAAAAATATTGGAAGGATTGAGAGCTAAAACCTAGACGTTGATCAGAGACTGAGTCTCATTGTGAGTCTGAGTCTGAATCGGAGTCTGAATCGGAGTCAGTGAAATAGACTTAACTTCACAGTCGATGATTTGAATTTTAAAAAAACAGCGAAGCCCGGCGCCGCTTGCTTGTCCAAAGGAGTACAAACCTGACTTGATCTCAATAAGACGTGTTTTGAATCTCGTTTTTGTAGTTCTCACGGGGCTTCACAAATTTGATATCATTGCCACGATTGCGAAGCGTCAGCATCATCGACAGATTTCGTGACTGCCCACGCACTTCGAGAGCGTTGCTTGAATCCGTGACCGAAGCTGGACTCCGACCACCGCCCGACGACGCAGCACTTGTGGTTGCAATGGGCACTGACGCGCTTGCAGACTTAGCGGTTGGGCGATTCGCTACCGTGCGGGTCGCTTCAGCTCCCGCTCTCGCGGTAGATCTGCCCGTTACCGGCCGCGTAACTGCGGCTTTACTTTTCACTACCCCATGTTTCGAATTCCGCGCGGTCTGCGATGAAACTGCCTGCGAACTTTGAGCGAATGCTGCCGAGGCACTAACAAATGAGCCCATTAGGATTGCGAGCGAGAATTTCATCACCATCATGCAAGACGTATCGGACGAAAACGTCTGGAGATGGAGGGTTTTCTCGTGTTTCGTTTTGAGTCACTGAATGACTATGATAGCGTTTTGAAATGGCTTCTCAAGTTGTCGAATCTGATACAACAGTTTTTGTTTTTCGACGTGCATCACTGCAAGTCTTTCCCGCAACTCTCTGTAGCATCGTTGCCGAAAGTTGGGGTGCAATTATGAACACGTCGTTACCACGAGCGTCGTTAGAAGGATCGATGACGCACTCTATGGCGTCATCTATTTCTTTGATTTTTTCTCTGGTCACTTCATTGGTCATTTCTCTAGTCACTTGTCTGATCATTCCTCTGGCAATTTCTCCTTTATTTTCGCTGATTATTTTTCCGGCGATTCTGCTGGCTGTTCCTCCGGCCGCCCAAGCGGCGGCACCCAGTGATCTCGAAAATAAATATGGCCCTCGACCAGTTGACGGCATTTACGTCGAAGCCGTGCAGAGCTACATCCCGCCAAAACACAATCAACTCGGGCTCGACTTTGGGCTATGGCCGCTCAATCCATACTACAATGGATTTAGTATCGATTTGAATTACACTTACCACCTAACAAAAGACCGTGCGTGGGAAGTCATCAACCTCGCATATATCTACACGGTTGATTCAAGCCTCACTCAGGAGCTTGCTTCGAATTATGCGGTCTCGCCGAAGGCGATTGAGCGACTCGACTCGGTCATCTCATCGAACTACAACTGGAATATTCTCTACGGCAAATTCGCTTTTTTTAGTAACAACATCCGTTACTTTCGTAGCGGACTATTGGCTGGCCCTGCTCTCATCATCACGAGCAAAAAAGCAAATATTGGTGGCTGTTTTGGCTGGTCGATCGAAACCTTTGTTAATGAAAAAATGGCTTGGAAGTTTCAGATCCGCGACAACTACGCATTCGGAAACGATCACCCTAACAATTTGGCGTTCTTACTCGGAACGACGTACGGTTTTTAGATGACGGCTCGCTTCGTCACCCTCAGCTTTATTCTCCTTTCATTATCGGTGCCGGTGCGTGCCGAAGCGCCTAACAAAAATCAGTGGAGCTCGAGCATCCGCAAGGATTTCGACGATTCAAAGCTTTGGATTGAACTCATCAATCACCTTCAAGAAAAGCGCTTCCATTACGGAACGGTCGCAGCTGCAGAACGAATTCTTCAGTACTTTACAGATGTGCAAAGCAAAGAGTTTGCATACCGCACGCTTGTTGATTCGATTGACCAAGGCTATCCATTTTCTCTGAGCTCGCACTTCATTGCCGGCGACATCGAGCTCACAACCGCAGACGATTTTGCCCAGTCGTACAACTTTTATAAAGCGACGGCGAATATCAAAAAAGACATGTCAAAATGGGCAGAAAATTACTTCGGCCGCATCGATAAGCAGACTTTTCCAAAGTATTTATTTTTCCAAGCGTTAGGTGCGCTTCGTGACAAAAATTCTGACGATGCTATGAGATACCTCGACCTAACCCTTCAGCAAACAAAAAGCCCAGAGTCAGCAGCGCTCGCTACAAAAGCCGCCAGAACACTTGCCCGCTTACTGTACGAAAATCAACGTTACGCGCAGAGCTTGAATATTTACCAAAACTATCTTTTGAAACTCAATCCAGTTGAGCCCAATGATTGGATCGAAGCATCGTGGGCGCTCTACCGAATTGGTAAGCATGAAGACTCCATAGGAATGCTCTTCAACTTAGAAGCGAAAACTTCGGATACTTCAGCAAATCAAACAATTTATCTTGAGCCCTATATCATACGCTCTCTCGTTTACCGCGAGAAGTGTGACCCGGTTGCAACGGCATCGCTAAATCAAACTTTTTATAAAAATTTTGGCGCCACACTCGACGGCATTAAAACGGGCAAAACACTCAAGTCGCTCCCGCTCTTGAAAAATATCTTTATTCCTAATTCGGATTACGTTCGGGCGGCGCGAGTTTACAAAGAGTTGGAACTTGAAAAGAAACGCATCCCTGAACTCCCAGGCACCGACCGAGCCATGGCAGACTATTTGTTCTCTTCCGAAATGTCGTCGCTCACTCTGCAGCGCAGCGCGAACGAAGAGGATGCCTGGAACGAAACAGCAAAGAATTTAGTCATTTTAAGCGAAAGTTTGAAGTTCATTAAATTTGACGTCGCACGTGAGAAATTCAATCCAGACAAAGTTTTTCAAGTCGACGAAGTTCCAAAGATCAGTGTGATCGAGGAGAAGGCAGACTTGAGCTTTGAAATTCACTGGATTCAGTGGGGCGATTTCTGGCGCGATGAGCGCGGGCTTTACCGGTCGATTTTGAAGAACAGGTGC
>JAYVND010000256.1:0-1806 GCA_043758635.1 Bdellovibrionales bacterium | reverse complement strand
TCAATTTGCTAGCTGCATCTTCAGTCAAAGCTGTCGCTTGAACAGAGGTGATTGTGTAATCAAAAGCCCAGTTGTCGCCACCTGTGTTGTCGCCGAAGCTGAACTGAATATTTTCATTTACAGCCATCTGAGCATCTTTGCAATCTGGTGATGCAAAGTAAGTTCTTACGCGAGACATGTCTCCGATTTTCATTGCGTCAACTGTGTTGTACGATTGAATTGGAGCGCCGAGGTTGATGCCAGTAACAGTTTGGCAAGTGCTGACCCACGCGCCTTTAGCATATGCAGCTTCAGATTCTACTTTTTTTGGATTCTGACCGAGGTTGTGAATAACGTCAGCAGCTTTGCCACCGCATGCTGCGAGTGAAAGAAGAGTAGCTCCTGCGAGTACGATAGAGAGAGTTTTCATATCTAGTATTCCTTTTGCTGTAGTTCAGAAATTCTGAGTTGGTTCAAAATTCTGTGTGCATCACAGGAGAGGAAGCTAAATGGTGCGGCCTGAAATACCAATCGTAGGTTTTGGTGTTGTTCGAATCTATGCATAACAAGGCCAAATTCGTGGGGAAACTTAGACAAGTCGCCGGACCGCTGACGGCGTCCTGCGCAAAGCCTGTAAATTTTATTGGGAATTTACACAAGGTGAGCCTTAAAAAGTCGCCTCACTATTGAAAGTAAACTGATCGTCATTCGAGCTCTCGGCGGCGCGCTATCTCGAACGAACGGTGATACTCGTTGATCTGTCGGCGGCCTCGATCATTCTCATCCTCGAGGACACGCACAAGCGTCTTCAAATCAGAAACCTCTTTTTTAAGCTGAATCATTTGCTCTTCTTTCTCTAGAAGAATATTTGAATATGCACGCTTGAGTTCATTCAAGAGATTTGTCGCCGTAGTCATTAGCGGTTCCGCCTCTGCACTCGCCTGCAATTTCACGTCTGGAGTTTCATTGTAATTGCCGCAGTAGACTTGATCATTCGGCATGCGGGCAATTTGTTGCGCGGAGGCAACTTTTATAATCTCGTCGACATACAGCGGTTCATCTTCGATTTCGAAAACTTCTTGTCGGCGCGGCAGTCCTAGATCCGAATCCAACTGATCTGAGAACTCGTTAAAAGATCCAGTTTCTGAAACGGGCGTCTTGAGGGGAGCTGCCTCGACTGCAAGAGTCTTCAACTCCTCGAAAAAAGGAGTTGTCTTTTCATGGGCGGTGACTTCGGGATGATTGGGAGAGGCATCAATCAGAAAATACTTTCCGCCTTCAAAACGAAAAGGTATCTGATTGTTTTTAATCCGGCGACGCAATGTAGAAACACTGACTCGGTACTTACTTGAATAGTCTGTGAGTAAAAGCCATTGCTCTGTCGACATCTGCTCTCCCTTGAAAGCCAAGATAGCACAGGAGTTGAGAGCGTCTATCTCTAATTTTCTAGGCCCGAATAACTAGATTAAGTATTGGCTTTAACTAGGTTTTGTTCGAACTCCAACTAGCTTTCGCCATGCAACAGGCTTCGCCTGGTTCAAGAATTCCTTAGTTAATTCGATATATTGCAAATTCTTTTCCTTTCCTCATCTTGGCAGTTACACTGTTGCTGTTATGAAAGTCAGTGAAAAGAAAAAGATAGCCTTAGTATTAAGTGGCGGCGGAATTAAAGCGGCAGCGTTCCATCTGGGCGTGTGTCTCGCTTTACGTGAAAAGGGTTTTCAGTTTGCCGGCGGCTCTAAAGACGAAGTGAACCTCAAGTACTCCAACGACAAACTCACATTTAAAGTTTATGTGGGCTCGAGCGCTGGCGCGGTCATTTCAACC
>JAYVND010000255.1:0-5874 GCA_043758635.1 Bdellovibrionales bacterium | reverse complement strand
ATAAAAATTTTAGCTCCAGCGCACAAGCGCACAAGTGCAAAAAACCTCTGAAGGAAATCACCTCAAGCGGGCCAATTCTAAGAGTCGTTAAATTGATTTGGTTGAGCGCGGTTCAGTTTTAAAAACGCGAAATAAAAAAAGCAGTGAAGGAAAAATCAGGAGTGAGCCGACAATCAGTGCCAAGATAAGTTGGTTGAGCGTCGCATCTGGTGCCGCCGCCTGGGCAAACGAGAGAGGGCCACTCCGAGTGATTAAGACGTTGGGCCACTCAAGACTGTACCAACCTAGCAGAATCAAAATGGTCTGGCCTGCTGCCACGCCACGCGCTGAGAGCGAATGACGACGGCGGCCCGGAAACCAGAGCATCGCAAATAGCAGTGAGGCCAAAACAAAGCAGCCGAGTGAGAGAGGGTGCGTGAAGAAATCGCGCGCAAGATCCAGTCCCTCCGCATGGGCAGAAACAAAAACTGCCGCTCCGAGAAGCACGACAAGGACATTCGACGCGAGGGCGATCTTACGCAAGCGCTTGTTAAAAAATTCTTGGAGATCTTGTTGTCTCGGTTCAGATATTTGAGACGAGACCTCTTCGATCAAAAGAATGCTCGCCATGAATGTAAAAATCGCGATCACAAAGAAGCCCATTGCAACCGGAAACATCCCAAGCCAACTTGCAATGAAATCTCGGTAGAAATCGACCTGTTTCGCCCCGTCGAGATCGACGACCGAGCCCCGGAACAGGCTCGCGGCGGTCACACCCAACCAGAAGCTTGTCCAAACGCTGGATCCCGCAAAGAGACGCGTGAAAACTTTTTGAGATTCGTCGTTTGGTTGCGGATCGTAATGGCGAAAAACAAAAACTGCGCCGCGTATCAGAATTCCAATTAAGATCGCGACAACCGGAATGTGAAGCGACGTGGTCACAAGCAGGTAGGCTTTTGGAAATCCCATAAATAAAATCACAATGAGTAAAATCAGCCACATGTGATTGGCTTCCCAAACCGGGCCCATGGCCTTGTTGATGAGCTCAGTTTGTTGTTCGCGATATTTGTTTAAAGGGAGGGCCTCGATGACTCCGGCGCCGTAATCGGCTCCTCCGAAAACCACATAGAGCAATAAGGAGGCACCGATAAAAAATATGAGAGTGAGGAGTTTCCAATCCATCTCGTGAAGCTCAATCATGTTCTTCTCCAGCGTCAAGATGCGCCATGTGGATCTGCCGATTCAAAAGCCACGCCGTCGTTGAACCGAGTAAAATATAGATGATGAAAAAGAGCGCAAAATGAAATTCAATTCCGGGCATCGGTGTTAAAGCATCGCGCGTGCGTACAAAGTTATAAATGATCCAAGGCTGCCTCCCGACTTCGGTTACGACCCACCCCGCTTCAACCGCCAAAATTCCAAGCGGTGTAGAAAGTGCGAGGAGTTTAACAAAATAATTTGGAAGCACACCTCTTTGGTTCAAAAGAAAATATGCTGCCCCCATCAGCGCTAGCCAGCTCCCTAGAGCTACCATTAGCTGAAAGGAATAGTGAAGAACCGGAACATTCGGCCAATCGGTCTCGGGGTAATGATCAAGTCCGGTCACTTCGCTCGAGAAAGAGTTGTGCGCAAGAAAGCTCAAGCCACCAGGAATTTGAATGGCGCCGTGAATCGTTCGGGCCGTCGAATCCGGGAAACCACCGATGTAGAGCGGCGCAAAAGTTTGAGTTTTAAAATGTGCTTCCATCGCTGCGAGTTTTGCGGGTTGGAGCTCAGCCACTCGCTGAGCCGAGTAATGTCCAATCACTGGCTGCACGAGGGCGCTTGCTCCGCCGATGAGCATTGCGATTTGAATCGCTTTTAAATTCAAACCCGGATCACGCTTTTTCAGTAATAGAATTGCGTGAATTCCGGCGACCAAAAAACCTACGGCTTCGAGTGCCGCGACTTGCATATGCAAAGTTTCGTGGAGCCAAGCCGGATTGAACATGGCGCGAATTGGATCGATTGCGCGAACCGCGCCGCGATTCCAATCGAAACCCTGCGGAGTGTTCATCCAGCTGTTTGCCGCTACAACAAAAATACCCGACAAAAACCCAGTCACTCCGACGAACACGCCCGATGCCCAATGAACCCAGGGGTGCATGCGCTTCCAGCCGTAAATAAATAGGCCGATGGCGATCGCTTCCAAGAAAAATGCCGTACCTTCCCATGAGAATGGCATACCGATGATGGGACCCGCGTATTTCATGAAGCCTGGCCACAGAAGCCCAAGCTCGAACGAGAGAACCGTTCCCGAAACTGCGCCCACCGCGAAGAGCACTGCGACGCCCTTCATCCAGAGTTGGGTGAGTCGCAGGTAGGTTTCGTTTTTAGTTTTCAGATATCTGTAATGCGCAATCGACATCAAGATTGGCATCACCATGCCGATGCACGCGAATATAATATGAAAACCGAGCGAAAAAGCCATGGACGATCGAGCGGCCATAAAGTTTGTCATGCGTGGGAGATTAAGCTCGTTCTTGTTCCCACGCAAACCGTGGCGGATTGAGTCAGCTTTTCGCGTTCACTGTCCAGAGGCCAACTATTGATAAGCAAGAGCTTCTGCAAAGGAGCTTTTGGATAACAGGTTCCTCTTATCGAGGCGTTCGGAGCTCATTTGAGAGAAATGAATCGGAAATAACACGAGGATATCACTCGACAACAGTAGTAGAGTTTTAATTGTACTATGAAAGTTGATACTAAATTTCTAAAAATCGTATTCACGGCTTGGAGTCCGAGTGATGAAAAAAAAGAAAAAGCGTTTCAACTGTCCCGGCGAGATGACCCTGTCACTGATCGGTGGAAAGTGGAAATTGATTTTACTTTACAATATGCGTAGGGGCGCCCAGCGTTTTGGCGAGCTCAAACGTCAATCGCCTGGCATCACACCGGCGACCTTAAATTTGCATCTCAAAGAGCTCGTCGTTGCGGGATTCATCAAAAGAAACGCGGTGGCAACCGATCGTCTGATGGGTGTCGAGTATTCACTTACTCCCAAGGGTCAGTCGCTTAAGCCCATCATTACGTCGCTCATCCGCTGGGGGCTGAGTCATCAGAAAGAGTATGTTCTCGGCGAATTCGGAATGGAAGCGTTTCAGAAGTGATCCATGCATCCATCGATCGATCCATCCATCCATCCATCCATCCATCTATGAATCCAAGCATCTATGCATAAGCGTTACGTGTAAAATCAGTGAGGACTTTACTGGTTTAAACGCAATAAGGCATGCGTTGCCCGGCGACATCCTGCTGCAAAGGGCAAGCAGTAAAGTGAGCGAAAAGGGCCGAGCGAATGCACTTTTGTCCTTTATTAAATCGTTGGCGGCGAGTGTTGCCGATCCCCATGTCACCGCCTTCAGCTTGCCAGATCACGAAGGTGACGACGAGTTACGGCGTTCACCTTTCGACGCGAGCTTCAAGAGAGAGAGCGATGTTTGGACATTATGCTCAAATGATATTCAGCAACATGGTTTTTGAACTTTCTCAGCTTTATTTGCATCTCATGCGTTTTAAAATTGACGGCGAGTGGGTCTGACCGTAAGGTCACCTCACTTTCTAGCTACTGATTCTTTCCTTGTCGCGGGGTGGAGCAGCCTGGTAGCTCGTCGGGCTCATAACCCGAAGGTCGTCGGTTCAAATCCGGCCCCCGCAACCACTTAATTTCCAAATAAAATCAAATGGTTGGCTTAATTTCTCGAGAAAGCATAAAGCGCATTTTAATTGAAAGGCGTCCACAAAGCGTCCACCATTTTTTTCGGACTCCATTTTGCCTTCACGCAGATTCCGAGATCGACCCTGTGAGATTCACGCTTGGTTTGATCGAAAATGACCTCGCAACTTGTCTCAGGTTGTCGCCCAACAAGTGCGCATAACCCATCGTCGTTGAAATATCCTTGTGCCCACAGATCTCCTTTACAGTTTTAAGATCTACACCGTTGCCGATCATCAAGGTCGCAGCGGTATGTCTCAAATCATGAAAACGAATTCGACGTCCTCCCCAGAGCCTCACGTCTTTGTCAAAACGTCGATCGCCGAAGGAATCGTGATTGATCGGCCTTCCCTCTGACCCATGGAATACGGTCTGGTCATATCGCGTCCTCCTAGACGTCACAAAGGCCTGAAGCTGGTTCATCAGCTCTGAGTGACACGGAACATGGCGAGCCTTTTTCCCTTTTGGAACCCCGAAATCTTTTTTCACCCGATCGAACTGTCGGCGGACGAAAATCGATTCCGATTGCGGATTGAGGTCGCGGGGCTGCAACCCCCAAATCTCACCTGCCCGCATACCCGTATTCAAAGCCAAAGCATAAACAAGACATATCCATCGATCGGGAGAGGCTTCGGGGTACCTTCCTGAAACAAATCGCAAAAAGTCCTCAGCTTCCGCCCTCTCCCAAAACTGCATTTCAGCTTGATCGGATGGCAATTTCTTGAAGCCACTTGCCGGATTGAACGGAATTCGTCTTTGTTTGACCGAAAAATTTAGGACGGCGGTGATAACTTCCGTTTTCCTGTTCACTGTTAAACTCTTTGAACCCGATTCCTTAAGCTGTCTCTGGATTGACGAAAGAAATGCCGGCGTAAACTTCTCTGCCGTGAGGTTGCCAATTTTTGGAAAAAGCTCCTCCAAAATTCCTTTACTCCGTTTGAGGTGACTAGGCGAAAACCGGAGACTACCGTCTGTCAGCCAAGCATCGGCTTCTTTGCGGAAATTTGTTTCTTCAAAATTTCCTATGCCAGAAAAACTCGATTTGATTAACTGAGAACGGTTTTTAAGTTCGCGCAAATAATTTTCAGCGTCGATTTTTTTTCCGAAAACTCGCGATATTCTTTTAGAACTTCGGCCATCCATCCGCAGGCGGACTTCCCATCTTGACTGACCATTCTTTAAAATTACCTTTGTTATCGACATAGATCCTCTAGTTTCTTTCGCTTTGCAGCGAAGGATTTTGAGAAGCGATCCATTCTTTTAAGACACTCGTTCGAACTAGCAGCAAACGATTCACTTTAACGAAAAGTCCGGTTGGTATTTTTCGCTGCTCGCAGCGGTAACGCCAATCATAAATCGTTTTCGTTGAAAGCCCTAAAATCGAAGCAGCAAGCTCGATTCTCATTAATTCTGGTAAATCCGAAAGAAACGTTTCCGAGCAGTTGCTCCCGGAGACGTCACTTTCACTTTTGCCAGAGCTTAAGCGTCGTGCCGAATCTTCAGCGTTCAGCCGCTTTTTCCCAATACTCTTTTCCATCAGATTTTCAAAGATCAACGGTGAACGAATGTCCACTTTTGAGGACTTCAACTTCATTCAAATTCTCCTTGAAATCAACGAAAATTGTTTCTGCGATGACTCATAATTCATTCGAAAAATTCGCTTCCTCGTCATTACTACCGAGAGCTGGATCAGCACTTTCTTTGATTCGCTTTTTTGTTCGCCGTTGAGATTCCGCGGCAGATGCGGGTTTCACGGCATCGTCTGAACCAAGGAGGAGAGTTTGAGGAGTGAGCTCGATTTGCTTAAGCTCACCTTGAAGTAGTGTTACCATCTTAAAATCGTTTTTTGCGAACGCCGATTTCAGCTCTTGCGAGATCCAGCTGATGTGCTTCACGGGATCGTAATTGAGTGTCCTAAGCTGCATTGTCTCTTTTGCACTAAGCAGGTCCTTGTGTTCGCGAATAAGAAAGTTGATGAGATCAGATTTCGATATACTTAAAAACCCTCTCGTTGCTTCCTTCAACTGATCAATCCACGATTGCAGTTTTAGAGCTTCAACTTTTCCAATCGTTGCTCGATCGCTGGCTTGCACCGCTATTTTCTGTCGCGCTTCAGTCGGCACTTGCAAATCAGTTAACGACTC
>JAYVND010000254.1:0-5875 GCA_043758635.1 Bdellovibrionales bacterium | reverse complement strand
TAGTTTCGTTGCGCCACGCCTGACATAGCCCGTCGCGAGAGCCTTCGTTCGCTCGCCCCTTGGACCACACGTAACCATAGAACATTCGCTTAATAACGCTAAAAACAGCTTCGATCTTTGCACGAAATCTGTACATTTCGTCAAATTGCTTGCGGCGATTATCATATCTATCTACTGCGTCGCGGCAGACTTCATGATACCGGTGCTTTGTGTCGGCGTTCCACCTCTTTTTAATTGGAATAATGGCTTCGATTCCAAATTGCTCCTTCGACCATCCCAGGATTTCTTCTGATGAGTATGCGCGGTCGGCAAGGATATACTTAAGTGAGAACGTCTTCATGGCCGCACCTACGAGTTTTTCGTAATATAAATTGTCACTCGCTTTCTCTCGAGAGAATTCGAATGCAAGGATCGCGTTTGATTCGAGTCCGGACAGTGCGTGCATCTTCAACCAACGTGCGTCCGGGCGATCATCGCCGCGATACTGCATACCACGATACGTGGACGTTTCTTCATCTGAGAGTTGAGTTGAATCTACAATTCCTACCGTTTCTTGAGCCCGGAAAACCAGCGTGGTTTCGTAAAACAATTGCATCAACAACGGTTCTAGGGTTTCATCGTTTATCCAGGCACTAATCGTGTTTGGATGAGGCGGCCTAAGAAGCGGAAGGATACCGCGATCAATATACCCCTGGTAGCGCTCGTGCATCTCGTCGGAAGACAAGCCGTTTGAGACCTTTAAGATGAGGGTTATCGCGCGCGTAGGGTCAGCCGTAAGAACCCCGCCTCGCGAGCGTAATTGAATTATCTTTTCGCGACCGCATATTTGATTCTCGTCGCGAACTCGTCGAACCGCGGCTATTCGCATTGCATTGAGCATTTCGGGCACTCGGCTAGGCATTTGCCGTCTTGCATGCCGCTGATTAGACCTTGTCGAGAGACCGTTACTTCCAACGCGTCTGCGTGGCGGATTGCGAATCGCGGAAACCCGACGTTGACGCGCCGGCGGATCGCCGAAAGTCGTTGCTTCGCCGCGGGCAAGCCGCTCACAAAATGTATGCTTGCACCCACCACGGAGATTTTTCTTAAAGTCCCGGCAAGAACACGCATATTCGATGATCATCGTACCGCCCCGATTTTCGATCTTGCGGCTGACGATATGTACTGATCCTTTCTCGTTTGTCGGTGTGTACAAACATAAGTGATCATCTATCAGGCGTCGAATCGGCGACGAAGAGTTGCCCTCGCTTATAAGGCAGAACATTTGGTATCCAGCACTCTTACGTACGTCAAGATTTTCTAAGTCAAAAGCTTCGACTGGTATAGCCACAACGTTTGGTGCTGAGGGGAGTAAGACGCCATTCTTTCTAGATTTAGCCATTCGCTGGCACCATGCGAAGCAACGAGCGCTCGAGGGATAAGAAAAGGGACCGATTGGAAAGGGTGTGACACGGCACACCCTGCCGCTCGAAGGGATGAACCATAGGTTTACTGAACTTTCGTCCACCTTTACCGAACCAGGTAATAGGCGGCAGCAGTCCTTACTCAGTCACTCGGCTTCTAATCGGAGACTGGGTAAGGGAGTGAAAAAAACGAACTCCGGTGAGAAACCGGGGTTCGTGCCGTTTTGAGCGGACCGATACCGCGTTTATTTCAAGTTTGGCGTGCAGCCCAAGCTTCCGGCGAAAAAAAACGGCCTGTCTCGTTGTCGCGATACAGTTCGTGCTTACCAGCACGAGCTTTGCGCTTAGATGGCGTTCTTGGGGCCTTTAAAGCGCAGAGCGCCGAGCCCACTCGCTTTGAGAGGTCGGGAGCGTTGGCTATCGGGTGTCCGACTTGGACGAGTGCCTGCGCCACATCATTCGTTTTTGCGCCGGCCAGGCCTGAAAGGGTTACGCACGTTCTGGCAAAGTCTGAAAGGTGCATTGCTGCGTGGAGTTCTGCGTGGCTCGCGCTGTTGCGTCGATCGCTTGTCTGTGCCGAATCTGGCGAAGCAAAAGCGGGAGGGGCTTGCAGTGTGGTAGGCTTTTCTTCAATTCGACAATCGTTTTCTGGGCTCCAATCGGTTTTATGCAGCTCTTCTAGGAGCCAAGCCATCTTAGCTTCGTGCTGCCGGGTGAGCTGTGCCGTACTCGCAATATGAATCTTTTGAGTATCTGAAATAAGCGACTTGAGGATTTCAATCCGCGAATCTAAATTATCGGTTGCGCTCTTTTCGAAATCTTCTGACATGCTCATTCCACTTATAAACGTTGACATAATTAAGAGACTCTCACCTTTCGATGAAAGAGTCCAGATTTCAAATGAGATTTCTCAAGATAGTGATTTTTTACACATTGGGCAATAAAATGTTCTCACTGGAAGGGTCCGGTGGGGGCGATTGATGCGAGATCGAGTTCTCCCGCGTATTACCTCACACGGATGTGCCACCGTGTTGGCACGGCGAATCAGGGGCTCTTAAATATGGAATCGACGACTCGCTTGACGAATCGCTAAACGTGGGCCGCGTTAATATTCCTGGGTTCCGCTGTGAGCGATGCGGCCACGTGTGGATATCAAAGGTGCAGACAAACCCTAAAACCTGCCCGAGATGCAAGTCACGACTTTGGGATGCCCCTATGTCCGATGCTGGCAGGTCGAAGCGTCCTAGTGTCAAGCCATGGGAGAAAGAGTACGAAGTCGAAAAACTAGTTAGGGTGGTTGAAGACGCCGAGGTGCGAAAGTAGACACCGCGATCGTGGAGTGTCTAACGCCTCCATCTGCAACTTCTTTTGAAGTTTCTGAATAAGCAAAATGCGCTGTTTACGGCGAACACGCGGGGCAATCGGGAGCAGCATTTCGCGTGATGGCTTAACGGCCTCAACTTGATAGTGCCAATCTGATAGAATTCGGCGCTCGATCTCCGGCAACCGAACTGGGAGCCGTTACGGAATATGCCCGAACGCCGTTTGGTTTTAAAAAGATGAATACGCGGGGCTCGATTCGAGCGATCTCGCTCGGCTAAGGCAACACAAAGCTGCAAACGCGCAGAAGCAGTAGATTATTACTCGCAGACGATCGAGATCGACGCTGTACCGGCGCTTGAAATCCCATTCTCGTGAGGGGCGGTCTGGACGGACGGTTCATGGCTGGTTTTAACGAAAATCTCGAATATGATCGGAATCAACCCACTCATAATGTGGAGTGTGCAACGTATTGAGGTAATCTTCGAAGCAGATGGCCTTGACAGTGTTGTCGTTCGAGGCACAGGGTTTTGGATGAATAACGAAAATCGTGCAAGCGTTTTCATAACGAATCGGCACAATCTCGACGCTAAGCTTCAATATGGAGAACACACGCCATTTCGGCCAAAGACAATTAGCATCGAGTTGCGTAGACGATGCGGCGATACGTTTTTCCAAAAAACCCAATGGTACGAGGTTGCAATTCCTCGACCGATAATCCATGAAACCGCCGACGCTGCCATCCTAGTAAATCCTCAAATGCTTATTGACGGCAAGCCAACCTTGGCCGATTTTGGTTTTTATCCCATTCTTCGCACCGACATCGCGGATCAGGAATTTTTGATTAATTCGGTAGCGCCTATGAACATCGCATCGTTCGTCGGATTTCCAGGTACTAGTGAGAATGAATGGTCGGACCGGCGATGGCGTGCGCCGATTGCGCGAACCGTAAATATTGCATCGATTCCTAGTATCCCGTTCGAACACGAGCAAATTCTTACTTCCGACACCATGCTTGTTTCTGGCCTTTCATTTTCAGGCGCCAGTGGAAGTCCCGTTTTCTTGCATCAGCAGGGCATTAAAGGCGGTGTGGGGATCATTTCACCATATGTTGAGCCGAAAGTCGTCGGCATAATGTCTGGTCATTGGAACCAAAAAACGTCTAGCGGTATGCTAGAACACAGCGGTCTGTCGTACCTCACTAGGAGTACCGCCATTCAGGAAATGCTATCGAAAGCAGGGCTTTGACTTGTGAAATAGAGTTGAGATCTTCTCCACATATTAAATAATCGTAATCCACGAACTTGATCCTCAGCGTATTTGAACATGGCAAGTCGCACGTCGAATCAGCAAAAGAGATTGTTGTAACGGACACTGAGGCGAGGTCGTCAAGCCGGAGCAGATGGCGGAAAAACGGCTTTTGAGGCTAGACGCCCAACCGAACAAAGATGCTGACGGGCGAAATTCGTAGACAGATCGATAGTATTTGGGATGACTTCTGGTCGGGCGGCGTTTCGAATCCGCTCTCCGTTATCGAACAAATTACGTATCTGCTCTTTATCAAGCGTCTCGACGAGCTCCAAACGCTTGAAGAGAAAAAAGCGCTTGTCCTGCGTCGGCCGCTTGAGAACCCAACTTTTCCGGACGGAAACGATCCTGACGGCCGACCATATCGCGATCTCCGCTGGTCTGTTTTTAAGTCGTTTGAGCCGCGAGAGATGTTTACGGTCGTCGATCGACACGTGTTCCCGTTCCTACAGCAGTTAGGCGCCGAGGGATCATCGTTCGCCGAACATATGAAAGACGCGCGGCTCGCGATCCCGACACCAGCGCTACTGTCGAAGGCGGTGGAAAAAATCGACGCGGTCCCGATGGACGATCGTGACACTAAGGGTGACGTTTACGAGTACATGCTCGGCAAAATTGCCAGCGCCGGCCAGAATGGCCAATTTCGCACTCCGCGACACATTATTGCGCTGATGGTCGAACTGGTTGCTCCAACTCCGACCGACATTATTTGTGATCCCGCCGCTGGTACGTGCGGCTTTCTTGTTGCGGCAGCCGAGTATCTGCGTCGAGAGCATCCTGAAGTGATGCAAGACCCGGGTCTTCGGAAGCACTTCCACCACGAGGCCTTTAATGGCTTCGATTTTGACGCGACAATGCTTCGGATCGGATCCATGAACATGGTGTTGCACGGAGTTGAGGGCGCTGACGTAACGTACCGAGATTCGCTGTCCGAAGGGCATACCTCCGACGCCGGCCACTACAGTGTTATTCTCGCGAATCCGCCGTTTGCCGGATCACTAGACTATGAGTCGACGGCCAAAGACCTGCAGCAAATCGTCAAGACGAAGAAGACCGAGCTGCTTTTCCTCGCGCTTTTCTTGCGACTGCTTAAGGTCGGCGGCCGGGCCGCGGTCATTGTTCCCGAAGGTGTGCTGTTCGGCTCGTCTAAGGCGCACAAAGAGTTGCGCCGCATGCTGATCGAAAACAACAAACTCGACGCGGTGATCTCACTGCCGAGCGGCGTCTTCCGCCCTTACGCCGGCGTCTCCACGGCAATCCTTGTCTTTACCAAGACCGGCGTCGGCGGAACTGACTTCGTCTGGTTCTACGACGTCCAGGCTGATGGCTGGTCCCTCGACGACAAACGCCAACCGTTGCTAAGCGACGACAAGCTCGGCCCACGCCCTGCCATTGCACTCTCTGCTGATGAGCTTGGGAAAAACAATCTCCCTGACATTGCGGCTCGGTGGGTTGAACGCGCAGCAACGGAACGCGAACGCCCGAGAACCGCCCGAAGCTTCACCGTTGACAAAGCAACGATCGCCGCGAACTTATACGATCTCTCGATCAACCGATACAAGGAATCCAGCCACACCGAAATCGACTACGCGTCCCCTGCCGAAATCATCCTAGATCTGCGTCTGCTCGAAAACGAGATCAGCGAAGGTCTTGCGCAGCTTGAGGAGCTTATCCGATGACAGCTGCATGGCGTCAGGTGGCCTTCAATGATGCGTTAGTCGATGTATCGAAAACGGCCCCGGTACGTCTGACATCTGACGATTACTTGAAGTCAGGATCTATCCCAATTATTGACCAGGGCTCTAAGCTGGTCGGAGGTTATTGGGATCGTTCTGAGGATGCGG
>JAYVND010000253.1:0-5879 GCA_043758635.1 Bdellovibrionales bacterium | reverse complement strand
TCGATCGTCCATTCGTGATTGGGAACGTCGTCGCTATCGGTGACATACGAGGCGAAGTCATGTCGATTGATTTACTCTCGTGTAAGATCCGCACGTTTGCCAATCTGATGGTTCGAATTCCGAATGAGACGATGGTGAAATCGAACATTACCAATTATTCGTATTTCCCGATTCGCCGCGTGGATTTTCAAGTGGGCGTGAATTACAATTGCGACATCGATCATGTCGAAGCCACCCTGCGCTCAGTTGCGAGCGCGCATCCTCTTTGCATGCAGGAGCCGAGTCCAATCTTTCTATTCAGTGGTTTCGGAGACTCGAGTATGACAATCCAATTTCAAGTTTGGACCCTGACTGAAAATATCACCAAACTTCAAAACGAACTTTACCGCAACATCAAGATCGCCTTTGATCGAAACCAAATCGACATCCCAATTGCGACTCGACTCATGGTTCAACCCACGATTCCTCCTCGCAGTCTCTAAATTCGACAGGTTTAAAATTGAGATGGGCGGAGTGTTCGAAAAATCTCAGAATCGATACGCGAAGGCGGCGCTTCCCAAAACTGTATCGTCAATATGAACCGCTCCGAGTGCAAGGAGGACTGACAGTTCTCCGGCCAAACTCCAGTTCGAATTGATCCAATATCGAGTGCCGACAATCACTTGGCCGTAATCGAATTGACCCGCATCAATTCGCGCGATCACGGTGCCATTATTCTTATCGCGAAACTGCAACTTATCGACATTCACATGTGTGAGCCGAAGCGTGGAGTAAGGCTCAAACTGACCGATCAGATCACTTAGCAGAAGATCACCGTAATAGTGACTCCCGTAACCGGATGCACCCAGACCTAAAGCAGCCGTGAAGGCAAAACCTTGGCTCGCCTGAATCAACGCGTATTTCCCTCGGAGACCTACGCTGAGCTGCTCGAGCTGGACACCTATATCAAATCTGTTTGTGAGGCCGTGGTTCCACTTGAATGAATAGCCTGAAGTTCCAAAGCCGCCGATGATCTCGTCACTGCCTTGGCCAACGGTTCGGGCCGTCTCATAGCTTGCAAAAGGACCAGTCACGCAGCCGGTGAGAGCCGCGATCGAAAGACCTAGAGCTGCTGCAGAGGCGCAGCGATTGTCCCAGCTAAATAACGAGGGCGATATCATCAACCTTCGTTGCCGATTGCTTCAACCGGACAACCTTCAAGTGCTTCCTGGCAGAAACTCTCTTCCTCAGTGGATTCAGGCTGCTTTGAAAGATACGCGTGCCCATCGTTCTCATTCATTTTAAAATTATCGGGTGCGGCAATACAGCATGCGTCGCAAGCAATGCAGGTGCGATCCACATAGAATTTACCGTTTTTGTTTTCGGGCCATTTGTCCGTGATATCTGCCATGTCTCGCTCCGCTCGAATTGAGAGTGTCGATCTGACAGCCTCGCTGAGAAAATATAGGTGAAAATTAAAATTAAACTCGTGCGCTCGTGACAGGCGAATTCAGTTCGGCCGGTAGCACCTTCTCGAACATAGCCCAAAGACCAAAGATTGCACCCGTGCTGACAAGATCGCCCGTCAAAGTGTTCTCAAAGAATGGAAGACCTGCGGTCCAGCAAAGCAGGAGCCCTGAAACATCGTGCGTGTAGCTCACGCTCGAGAGCCAGACAGCGGTATTCGTCACCACAAAGAATAGAACCGAAGATGCGATCGCCGCAACTGCCAGGCGCGCGACCGACCGATTTCGACGCACAGACATACCGACAAGGCCGACCAAAATGAACGAGATATAAACTGCCGCCATTTGGTTATGAAATCCGAGAACACAGTCGCTCAAAAAGAGAGCAATCAGCGGCGTGACCAAACCGAGTTCGCGCCGTTTAAAGATCGCGGCACCAAAAAGTGCCATGCCCGCAATCGGAGTGAAATTCGGTGGGTGCGGGACAAGGCGCATGGCTGCAGCACCAAGGATCAGCACCAGTGCGGCGCCAAGGCGCAGACAGAAATTTGAATCTATCGCGACCGCAAGCTTTGAACTTTGTTGCGCGCTCGAGTTATCGCTCGCGTCCGACTTATCGCTCGCGTCCGACTTATCGCTCGCGCTCGGGTTATCGGTAACTGTCGAGATTGGCGCCTGTGGCGCTAATTCTGATGGTTGCATCGTTTCCATCTCCTCTTTGATTCGTAGGCCGGATTATTACCACGGGTGTGAAATTTCGCAACAAAAACATGACTTTGAAGCTCACTCCAGCTGGAGCAAGCAAGAGAACTGCGCCAGGTTCCAGTTCAGGCTTCCTCGGAGGAATTTATTGTAGACCTTGCAGTGGGCGAATTGACGGCTATTTCGAGCTTTGATTTTAACTTTGAGGCCGAAGCGCGCAGATGCTGAATTGTCGATCCATTTAAGTTGCTCAAGCCTGACCTCCCTTTCGCTGAAAAGCACCTCGTTCATTGAGAACGCGCGAAGCTGCAATATACGCAAGCATAGATGTACCCAAGATCACTACAGAAGCCGATAAAAACAGTGCGAACCAAGAGATCAAAAGCGGGACATCTAAAATTTTAGAGCAAACAAAATATGCAATTGAGAATGCGCCGCTCGCCCCGACAGCGAATGCTAAAGTTGACGTCATAAAATACTCCGCAACCATCAATCGACGGATGAGTTGCGCATTGGCTCCCATCATTTTCTGCACTTCAATCTCGATCTTTCTTAACCCCAGATTGTGCGAAACGACCGAGAACAAAATAAAAAAACTCATCAACAGCGCAAGCACCGATGTCCACTGGATCGGTTTTAAAACTCCCATGGCAATCTTCAATCCGCGACCGAGCGCTTGCCCGATATCGATCACCGTTAGGTCAGGGTACTTTGACAAAATATCCGCCTGCACTTTAGATTTAGGAACTTCTGCAGGAATCATCACGTTGGCAACGTAAGTCTTCGGCGCGTCTTCGAGAACACCTGCCTGGAAACTCATAAAAAAGTTAGGGTGAAACTCCGTCCAGCGAATCTTACGAATGCTCGAGACCTGTGCACGAATCGGAACCCCCTGCACATCGAAAACCAATACGTCGCCCAAATGAAAACCATTGTTCTCCGCAAACCGCTCTTCGATCGAGATGCCCGGTAAATCGGTCGGCTGGAGCTGAACAAACGGCTCGGTGAACTCATGACCACTGACAATTTTTTCGCTCTCGCTATGATTTTCACGGTACGTAATACGAACTGGGAATCTTTTGAGCTGGTCATTTTCGGGCGGCTCACCGTTGACGCTCGTCAGACGTGCTTGAATCAGTGGCGAAATGAAAGCGAGCTTCGCGCCTTCTTTTTGAACGAATTGTGTCATTTCCTCCAGCTGCGATTCCGGAATGTTGACCAAAAAAAGCGCCGGAAAGTTTCCGCGCTCGACCGGCTGAAACTCATTATTCAATGAATGCAAAAGATGCGGCACCAAATTCATTACAAGTGCGATGAGCACCAAACACACAAAACCGACATCGGTGCCAAATCGTGAGCGCGAGACAGACGCCGTGACGAGTCGCAAAAGGCCGGCACGTCTCTGAACCGTGCGGTGCAAAGCTTGAAATAAAAATCGCCCTCCACCAAGCCCCAACATGGCGACCGCGAACATCGCAAGCATCAATTTCACCGCATCAAATTTGGATTCTAACAGCGTTGCCGCCAATCCAATAAAAATCAAAAGAAGTGGAAGGTAGCGAATGCCAAATATCATAACGCGTCGGGAGTTCGAAGGCCGATTCGAAACTTTCAAAGAATCTTCGTTTAGAAGATCGTTAACTGATAATGAAAGAAGTTGCTGATAAAGTGGAACGCAGAACGCAAAGCCCGATAGCAGGGCAACGCCAAAAAATTTAACGAAATCTAAAAGCCCGAAGCCTAGCGAAAAGCCGATCGGCATCTGCTCATAGAAAAGCCTATTTGCCAGAAGACAAAGGCCCTCGATTCCAAGACTTGCGATGAGGCAACCGACGACCAAGAGAACGGTCACTTGCGCAGTGTAGAGTGTCGAAATAAAGAGTCGATTCGCACCAAGCGTCAGCAAAATTGCGGAGCTCGCAAGGCGTTCCTTCAGATAAATTTGCAAAATATAAAACGCACTTACCCACGCCAATGCAAAAACGATGAGCGTTGTGACCACTAGATAAAGATTGAAGAACTGGAAAAACTTCGAAAGCATCTGGACTGCATCATCAGGGGTTCGAAAATTGAGCTCAGGATCCCGCACGATCTGCTTCAATTTTTCGGTGGCCTCTGTGAGGCTTTGGGCCGTTCGAAGTTTGAAAAAAAGTCGGTGATACACTTGCCCATTGAATATCGTGAGCCCCGAAGCCTGGATGAACTTTTGCCCAACGTAGAGCCGAGGAGCCACCCCAAACGTCAATTGCGAGGTGCCAGGTCCTTCTTTAACCGTGGCCGCAACTCGAAATTTAGTTTTTCCGAGTTCGATCTCATCGCCGACTTTTGCCCCAAGCTGCGAGAGCACATCTGGGTCCGCCCAAGCAATTGGCGCTTCACTCAAAGCTCTGGCTGAATTTTCAAGCCGCCCGTCGGCAAATAGAAAGTGCCCGTAAACCGGCGCCGCCGCGTCTTGCGCTTTGATTTCGATTAAGCTTGCGGCCTCGCCCACACGAGCCATCGTGACAAACTCAGTTTCAGAAACCGTTTTGAGCGGCTTTAACTCCGACTCGATCTTTGACAACTCCTCAGGAGAAAACTCGCGCCGCGAGCTAACCGAAAGGTCTGCCGAGAGAATTTCTTTTTTTTGGCGACGGAGAAATTCGTCGACTGAAGTTCGAACCGCCGAAACTCCGATTGGCCCCGCAAAACCTAGAATCAAAATCCAAATCACACTCAGTAGAGCAAGGCGATGATGCCATAGCTCTTTTGCTAACAAACGATTGAGATTTCGGAAAAAAACCGTCACTGATCCCAACCGATCGAGAACTCTGCGGGCCGTGTTGTTGAAAGTACGCCCTCGTTCATGTAAAGTAGCCGTGAGCATTTTTGCCCGACACGCGGATCATGTGTTGCCATCAAAAGCGCGATTCCCTCGCGGCTTACGAGCTCAAACAAAAGCTCCATCACGTCGTGACCAGTTCTGACGTCGAGACTGCCTGTAGGTTCGTCGGCTAAGATAATTGCGGGCTTCATCACCAAGACTCGGGCAATCGCAACTCTCTGACATTCACCGCGACTCAACTGATCGGGAAAATGGTTGGCGCGGTGATCCAAGCGAACTTGTCTGAGCATCTCGGTTGCGAGCGCATCCGAATTCGAAATGCCATTTAAGTCCAACGGCAGACGGATGTTTTCAAACGCAGTGAGATGTTCGAGCAAATGAAATTGTTGAAAGATGATCCCTATCTTCTGCGCACGAAAACGATTGAGCTCCTGGCCCGACATTTTTTCAAGATTTTGGCCCAGCACCTGAATGACTCCACGGTCAGCTAGATCCAGGCCCGCGAGAAGTGAAATGAACGTGGATTTTCCACAGCCTGAGCGCCCCATAATTGCAACGGTCTCGCCTGCCTGAATATCGACAGAGACGCCTTTTAAAATATTCAATTCAGTCGCGTTGTAGGATTTGAAAACGCCATCAGCGTGCAGAATCACCGGTCGATTGAGTGACCGCGCTGGCGGCTGGTTTAGCGGCTGGTTTAGCGATTGGTTAGGCAACTGTTTTGGCAATCGATTTGACGGCTGGCTCATAGGAGTGGCTCCAGAAAATCTGCAAGGGTGTGCGCTACAATCTCGTGACCGCGGACATTTGGGTGCTTCATATCTGCTTGATTCAGTTCGGGTTTGAGTGCCACGTCTTTGAGTAAAAACGGAATCAGTTTTATCTTTTTTTCTTTCGCTAGGGTCCGA
>JAYVND010000252.1:0-1813 GCA_043758635.1 Bdellovibrionales bacterium | reverse complement strand
CTTGTGGGTGCCGCTACACTCGCATTTTCGGATGATCCGGGAAGTAAAATTAGCAACCTCGCTCGAGGCGCATCGCTAGGTCTCTACGCCGGTATCGCACTGGGGCTTTACATGTTGAACGCGAGCGCCAGTGGATCAGAAGATGATGCCGCAGCGGCGGCAGCTGCCGGTGTTACGCTGAATGATTCAGCTCACATTTTGGCTCCAAATTCAGTTTCCAGTTCAGGCGTACGACACTGGCCAAATTCGGCGGTCGAAGCGAGTGCGCCGGCTGGGCGAATTGCGGCGCTCCAAGCAGCAGAAGTTGTGAAGTCATCACGCCCTGGAAACTCGATTGTTTTTGCAGTGATTCCAATCGTGAGTGCGCGCGGTATCGAAGGAGCTCGTGCGCAAATGCGCCTCGCCACTTTTTAGATCTCTTCCGTCACTGAAAATTGAGTTTCATTCATCACTCAGAATTAAATCCATTCATCACTCAAAACTGAATTTCGAATTATGAACGCTCTGGCATCTGGCCTGGGGAAGGTGCGCTGGTTGGAAGCGGTGCCGCCTGAGTCTCGCCTCCGAACTTGTATTCAAAGTTCAAGTGCCACTGCGCTTTATCACCGATGTTCTGAACGATTGTCGCATGCAAGCCCCAGCAATTGCCTGGCGGCTTAATGATCAAGTCGGTGGTGAAACCTTTCTCACCCGACTGCGACAGATTGAATCGGTCGTCTGCACTGAAACTAAACGCATGCCCGAATTTTCGGGAGGACACGGTCGGATCTAAGTTGATTGCCGTGAGCAGCGTGAAGTATTTGCGATCGACACCGACGCCGATTCCTAAGTTCTCCGTTCGTCCCGTATAGGCCGTGATCGGATCTAAGTTGATCGCAAAGGTCTGCGTGAAATTGATTTCAAAAAAATCTCCGCGCTTGCTGAACACACGTGCTCGCGATGAGGAGTTGGTTTTATTATGGTAGGGAAAGTACTGAAGCAAGGTGTAGGTTTCAAAACCGTCAAGACGAAGATCGGCAAGCATCGACAGATCAGACCACGGAAAATTGCGCTCATGCGGGCGCGCGTTTGCTTCATCAAAGTCATAGCTCTGGGCCAATCTGACGCGGGCCACCTGTTTGTAATCGGGTGTGTCGCCGATCCACCTCTTGCGAATCAATTTATTTTCTAAAGCAAAGGTCGCGGCATCTCGTTCGTAAAGTCGGTCATAGTAGTCAAACTGCAAGCTGTTGTTGTTGTAAAAATCGACGTCAGACACGGGCTGATCGGCTAAGAAAAGGGGTTGTTCCGCATCGGCTTTGAAAAACGGTGAACGACTCATGTTTCGGTACGGCAGACCACTCAACAGCAGCTCCGGTTGAAATTCGTGCCGGTAAAGTGTAGGGTGAACAGGCGCAATGACTCCCTGACTCTCTAAATCAGACCAATTTGATTTAGATGAAAGCGGTGATTGACCCGCGGCTCCCAAGTCCAATGATGGAGCTGGCGAAGCGGGCGGTGGCACTTCTCTTTGGCCATAAACGCGACTAAAGACGGTTCGCATATCAAGTAGTGCACGCGCGTATTCTTTGAAGGGCGTGTTGTTGAAAACTGTTTCTGTCGGCGGCTCGATATTGAAAATGTACTGTGTGTGGCGGAACTGCAGCTGCGGAAGAATCTCGAGTGCGGAGCCGATGCGAAAAGGATAGGAAATTTCGGGTTGAAAATCAAAGCGTTGACCTGTTCGAATCACATCGACGTCGGGATTGAAAACATTGGCTCCGGGCCCAACGCGAGTGGGCTCGAGCGCAAAAATCGATTTGCCGTTCGCATC
>JAYVND010000251.1:0-5915 GCA_043758635.1 Bdellovibrionales bacterium | reverse complement strand
ACATTGCCAGCGAATCGCTTCATAGCAAATCGTAACTTTGGTCTCGATCGCAAATTCGATTCCAGTTGGCTTGTTTTCATTTGCGCATTTTGTCTGCTCACAATTTCGGGCTGCTCCGATCTTGCCGTGAGCCAAGTGAATGAAAGCATCGGAAATTCGACTGCCGCAGAGGCAAATTCAGCCTTTGTTATGGCTCAACCTAGGCCCGGTGCCTTTAAGAAAAGCATAGATACGACAAGTGGCAACATGAGGCTCGATCTGAATCGGTCGCTGGAATTTGAATCGCCAAATCAAAAACTGATTCTACGATTTGAGTTGCGTCCGCACGGCTCTCTCGCGCAGGTTCCGCATTTTGCGATCTCGCGAACTTCTGGTGAAGGTCTAGGCCGAGTCGAGATTTTAAATTCCTGCCTCGGATTGCAATTTGCGCAAGTCGATCTCAGATCTGATTTTACAATTGAGTCGGCGACTGACAATAGAGAAAGTGATTCGTTTACGCTCGCCGTAGGTCGAACGAGCAAAGTTCATGCATCGTTTCGCGAGGTTCGCATCACTCTCTTATCTCATTCCAATTTACATTACCGCCTGCTCACAACCTTTCGTGTTTATGACGACGCGGTCGCGGTTCGATCTGAGGTGATAAAAAAATCAGCGGCCAGTGCAGGCTTGAGTTTGTTAAAAGAGGAACTTGCTCTGAGTTTCGCAGGGTGCGGCCGTCATCGATCATGCAAAAATTCTGAAGCGCTTTTGAGTCAAGATGCCCGCCGCCGATCGGCGAACGATTTTGGGACGCGACTGACCGCGCTTCCGCTGACGTTCGGATCGGCTTACGAAGCTCATTACAAAACATTGGCATGGAGTGAAATCCCAACTCAGCAACTTTGGGGGCTCCCTGCTCTTGTGAGAACTTCGAACGCGACTGTGATGATAACGGAAGCAGATCTGCATGACTACGCAAACGCTTATCTCGTGGCGCAGACGGCCAGTGGAATGTCCAGTACTTCAAATAAAGTCTTAGCACTTACGTTTCCGCCGAATCCCCAAGCGGCGCCCGGCGTACTGGTGGAGCAGTCGGCTTCGATGACGCATGCATTCGTCACGCCCTGGCGTGTGATGTGGATTGGTGCTGCGGGCGAAACGGGTCTTCATGTGCCGCTCGAATCGAATCTTTTGGCGAGTCTTAATCAACGTCCCGAATCTGCCGACCTAAGCTGGATACGTCCCGGTAAAGTTCTTTTTCAATGGTGGAATGGTTATACAACTCCGGGCGAAGTTTTTAATCCTCCGGCGGATGTGCTACAGTTTTCAACGCTCAAAAAACACGTAGATTTTTGCGCTGATCACGGAATTCCTTATTTCTCAATCGATGGATACGAATTTGATCGAGCGTGGTACGGCGGCTTGGTCGTGCCGTTTGACCCGAAAACGCAAGATCTCCTTCAAGCGATGCCATCAATAAAATTGCCGCAGATTTTGGCGTACGCAAAATCGCGTGGTGTGAAAGCGCGCATCTGGTTTCACGGTGATGGACTGACACTCGAGAATATCGAAAGCGTGTTTTCAAACTATGAACGCTGGGGTGTGGACGGGGTCATGGTTGATTTCCTGGGCGATGATACTCAAGTTGGCATTATAAAAGGTGAAGCAATGTTGAGATCGGCTCTGCGACATCACCTGGTCGTAGGGTTTCACGGAGTTGCGAAGCCGACCGGACTCACTCGCACGTATCCAAACCTTTTAACTCAAGAAGCGGTGATGGGGCAGGAGTACAATAAGTGGGACGGGCCAAACAGCACACCTGATCACGAGGTGGAAATCGGGATTATCCGCGGGGCGGTTGGCCCGATGGACACGCACCAAGGCTCCTTTCGGCCCGTGCCGATGAGGCGATTCAAGGCTCACACGCTTCAGCCGAATTCGATCGGAACACTGGCGCATCAATTATCAACTTATATCGTTTATGAAAATGAACAATCAATGCTCACCGACTATTTCGAAGCTTACGAGAAGCATCCGTCAGAACTTGCCTTCATTTCAAAAGTTCCGGTGGTCTGGGACGAGACACGCGTGCTGCAAGCGGATCTAGCACAACATATACTCGTAATCGCGCGTCGCTCCGGCGCTATTTGGTACATCGGTGCGATGGCTGGAAACCATCGCCGTAAAGTTAAAATTCCGTTTGATTTTCTGTCAGCGGGCTCGCACCGGGCCACAGTGTTCCAAGACCTTCCGCAATCCTCCCAAGATGGCGAAACGATCTTTAAGCATGATCTGATCGTAACAGACCAAGATTCCCTCGTGGTCCCCCTCGCCGACGGCGGCGGCGCCGTTTTACGAGTTGAAGCCAACGACAACCATTAATGAAGGTCACAAGCGTGGCTCCTGCCAAGAATTGAACACAATTGGCCGCGACCTTCTTGTTTTAATCGTCAAAAACAAATGTGGAACTGGTTCGAAGCGAAAGCGCGGGGATACGATTTCGAATCGCAGGCTGTAACATTGTTCTCAAGTTGCTTGACCCCGGCTTGCTTTCGAAGGGCAATTCTACACGTGCCAAACGCTCACATTGAACATATGAAAATGATCATTAGGAATTGAATATTAGGAGAATCTGATGGCCTCACGGAAGTCTGAAAATAAATCGGTTGGTCAGTCTGATAGTCAGTCTGATAAAAAATCTGGCAAACTATCGGCGGGAAATTCTGAAAGAAAAGCTGAAGGAAAAACGAACGGCAAGTCCAAATCATTGAAATCGATGTCGCATGAAAAGTTGACCTCCGGATCTGGGACCACTCTGCGCGACATAAGCAAAAAAATGAGTAAACTCGATTTGTGTATGATGACCACTATCGGCGCCGACGGAATGACTGCAAGTCGACCGATGAGCAACAATGGTGATGTCGAGTACGATGGAAACTCATATTTCTTCACTTGGGGAAAGTCGAAGCTTGCTCGAGACCTCAAAAAAAATTCGAGTGTAAACTTATCTTTTGCGGGTAAAAAGAATCTGTTTATATCTGTATCCGGAAAAGCGAAGCTTGTGCGCAGCCGAAAAGAGATGGAGAAGCACTGGGTGCCGGATCTCGAAAAGTGGTTTGGCGAAGGACTTGATACGCCCGACCTGGTGATGGTCGCCGTGAAAGCTCAGTCACTTCATTTGTGGCAAAATGAGCTCGAGGAAGTTGTGGAGTTCAATTGAGGTCGAACAAATAATCGCGCAGGTTGTGGTTCAATCAATCAACTGGAGCTGCACCTCGAGCCTGTGCCGTGGTCGGCGCGGAAGCTCCAGCAGGTGCTGGAGTCGCAGCCGCAGCAGCTTCTGGGGTAGGAAACAGAGCTGCGCGAAGGCTTGCGCCATCGCCGAAGTCGAGCGTACGAATCGGAAATGGGATCGAAATTTTATTTTTCTCGAAGGCTTCCTTGAGTGCAATAATCGCCTGGTGCATTGTAACGTTGGCCCAGTTTCCGGCAGGATATTCGATCCAGATAAAGACGCGAAAGTTGATCGCGCTGTCACCGAACGAAGTGTAATAAAATTCGATGGGTCGATCGCTTAGACGCCCCTGGATCGATTCAAGCGCACTGAGTGCGATATTTTCGACCTTTCGCAGATCTGCGGCGTACGATACTCCGACATCAAGTTGGATCCGGCGTCCCGGCAAGCTTGTGAAATTGGTAGCCGGTTTCGTGAACATATCTTTGTTCGGAATGAGAACTTCAAGGCCGTCAAAAGTTACGATATTGGTTGTTCGCAACGTTAACTCGCGCACCTTTCCGATGAACTTGTCAATTTGAACGATGTCGCCAGGTGCAAATGGTTTTCGAAGCGCGATAAGTATGCCGGAGAAGAAATTTGCCGCAATCTCCTGAAAAGCAAATCCAATAGCCAATCCAAGGACGCCGGCGCCAGCTAAAAGTGAACCGACTGTTTTTTCGAGGTTTAATATGCCAAGTGCGGTGAATAACCCAAAAAACAAAATCATCAATCGCACGGTCGTCGCGATGAGTTTCGCTATAGCAGGATCTTCGGTGTGCCGCTGGAGAAACCGATCGAGAAAGCCGGAGATAAGTTTAGAGGTGATTTGGAAAACCGCCATAACAACGACTGCGACAATGAGGTTCGGAAAAATAGCAACGCCATCCCGCACCCAGCCGTGCAGTTTATCCGAAAGAATTCCCCAAATTCGAAAACTCTCATTAGCGACTTCCATTGTTCTCACTTTCCATCGTACTTTTGTGACTGCAACGCTCGGAACAGCTGCAACGCTCGCAACAACCGCAACCTCAGCATGATTACCGCATAAGTTTTCAGGCAAGACAATCTTGGATCCAAGGAGTTGATAGATGCTGGACTCGGCCGAATTCCACACCGCAATTATTTTACCAGGAGCCGTCGCAAAGGGAGCCTATGAGGCAGGAGTTCTTTATGAGCTTGCACACGCAAATGTAAAAATTGACCGGATTGTCGCGACAAGTTCGGGCGCATTGAACGGCATCGTTTATGCCGCCGGAGTTCGTGCTGGAGATCCCAAGGGAATGACATCGCGCCTTCTCGACTCATGGGTTAACGAAGGGAGTTGGCGCGATGCATTTCGTATTAATGTAAAGGATTTGATTTTACGTCGAGGCATCTCCGACCAAAGAGGTTTGCGCGCGATGCTTGAAAGCCTGGTGCAACCAACGGCGGAACTGAAAAGACTTTCGACAAATCATCATCGGCCTCACGAAGTTGAATTACGAATCATTGTCACTCCCCTCCGGGGTGTGAAAGGCGCGATCGGGCAGATGCCAGCGACAACTTACGAAAAGGTGATTTGTTTTAGTGGAAAAGACTTCGAGACTGCGGAGAGTCTGGATCGAGTCTTTCATGCGACGACGGCCGCATGTGCGTTTCCAGGAGTGTACGCTCCTGTTAATATTGAAGGTCTTGGTCCATGTGTCGATGGAGGATCAGTGAACAACGCACCGATTGCCTATGGCCTCTCAGAGGGCGATGTGAATCGCATTATCATGCCTGTACCTTTTCCGGCGTTGATGGATACTTCGATGGCACTCGAGGGACTCTCCCTTGCCAATCACATGATAGAGATTTTGATCAATGAAAGACTCTACCGCGATTTGAAAGAAGCCGAGGTGATCAATGGAGATGTGGCGAGGCTTGAGAAAATGGTAGAGTCGGGAATTCTCTCAAGTTCGCAGGCGAAAGCAGTGCGTGACGCGCTTCGAATCCACACCGTGCAGATCATGGAGATTCGTCCAGAAGTTCCGACACCGGGATCTTCGTTCTCAGGCTTCTTTTCGAAAAACGAGCGATTGCAATTGATCGAGGCTGGCCGAAGGGCCGCGCGCGCTGCCGTAGAATCTTGGCGCACGAGCGGTGCTTGCGGGGCTGCGTATGCGACGCATTCGAATGGAGCGAAACCTGGTCCATTCCATAGCGCGTGAGGACTGCTTAACCAGGGAGGTGGGGCAGTGCTAGAAGATCTTTTCGCGAATCGTCCAAAACATTTTGTCCTTGCGCGCAATCACAAACATTGGCGCGCGAAACTTATCCTGCTGGGAGATGACATCGTCTGGCGACTTTAATTTCAATTCTCTACCTGGCAGTCGGTCGTGCATACGTGCAAAATTAAAGTGAAAAGCGCGCTGGCGCGAGACTGAATCAAAATAAAAGAACTCCTTCAACTCGTTCGCATCAAAATCGTAGTAGCGAATTTCAAGACGTTCATTGCCTTTTCGATCTTTTGATTTTTGGAACTGCATGGAATCCACGCGCATCACGTGCGCGTCTTTGAGGGCCATCGCTTCTTTTAATTTTTTGTCCGCGTCAATCAAAAGATGATTGCATGATTCGCACTCTCTCGCGGCTATGTCATTCTCTGCGCCGCACTGATCGCAACGCTTGAAACGAAAGC
>JAYVND010000250.1:0-1823 GCA_043758635.1 Bdellovibrionales bacterium | reverse complement strand
TTTTCAAGTCGATCGTGACGGTCGAAGGCATGGCGCACATGATTGTGCTGGATTTCAACTTGCTCGATTACGCTTTAGAATTTGCCGAAGAGATTGTTCGCACAAAGTACGCGCCCGAGCGCGTGCGTGATGAAATCATGCTTTTTGGTCGTGACAGCACCACACTTTTAAAATCGCTGCCTCGGCAAATTAAGCAAGTGATGCGCAAGGTAAACCATCCTGGTTTTGCTGTTCGCATCAGTCTTGTTGAATTAGACGAATTGAAGCGCTCGATTGAAACTTCTTCGAACATTTTATTTCTTGGCTTGGTGATTGGTGCATTGATTGTCAGTGGTGCAATGACGATGACCGTGTCAAGTGAACCGGTTTTTATGCACATGCCGATGAGCAGCGCTGTTTGTTATATCCTGGCTAGCGTTTTAGGCGTCCTAGGATTTATCAATTACATTCGTAAATAGATGGGGCGAGCGTGTTTTCAAGGCGGAAATCTCCGCAGTTTGATGAACGCATCCTGAGAACTGTCGCGAACTCTCCTAGACTTTAGGCCGCCTGTCGCCATCGGGCTCGCGCAGAAGTTGAGCTGCCGTGTCAGCACGATTCATTTAGTCGGAGGTGCCCAGGAATTCTGGAAAAACTTGTGTTTCAATTTGAGAACTCTGCGCAAACAAGCAAAAGGTTCCTACAGACCTTCCGATAGAGGATGTGCATCCACCTTTTGTCTGAAGGAGCTCAAATGAAAAATTTAATTTTGCTCACCGTTATCGCCGTTGCATCTCTTCAAGTGGCTTCGCTCGCGAAGGCAGCAGACCACGAAGAAAAGGAGACCGGCACCGTGGTGCATCGCTTCGGCGCAGACTCTGGGCCAGCCGCTCGTGCTCCCCAAACCTTCACCGATGGCGACAAAGTTGTCGCTCATATTGAAGACGAAACCATAGTTCAAGATACAGCCGCGCACGGGCCCAATGGCCGCATGAACTGGACACGTTGATTCTGATCTACGGCAAACGCTAGGCCTTTAAGAAAGGGCAATGAAGGATGCGGCAACCGCGCCACTAAACACCGCGAGTGTAAAGAGCGAGCCCGTCCATTCTTGTAATATCAAAAGCATATGAACCCCCATGTGTGATAGAGAAGGCGCTCAACCTTGAGCGCTCTTCGTAAGTTTTGCGAATTGAAAAATAATCAAGTGAGTAGTTTGAGTGCGATTTGCGAAGCTTGGTTTGCCTGCGTGAGGACCGAGACGCCGGCTTGCAACAAAATATTGTTACGTGCAAGATCGGAACTCTCGGCTGCAATATCTGCATCGCGAATACGACTATTTGCTGCTGACAAATTTTCGTCCGACACACCAATATTGTTCACCGTAGATTGGAGTCGGTTTTGCATGGCTCCAAAGTTGGCACGAATTGAATTGACCGAAATCAAAGCACGATCGACAACTTCGATGCTTGTCTGAGCTGCTTCTTTACTCGCCAACGACTCGGTTGCCATTCCCAATGCATCGAGCGATGAGTTGGCTGCCGACGCGTTGAATGAAATTCGGTCTTTGAAAGAATCATTATGCGTTCCAACCTGAATGTCGAGCTCTCCACCTGTTCCGTTGAGCAAATCGCGGCCGTTGAAAGTCGTCACCTCACTCACGCGCTGAATCTCTGACTTTAGCTGTTGGTACTCAACATCTAAGAAGCTGCGTTCGGTTTGGCCGATCGTATCCGATGCCGCTTGCACCGCGAGCTCTCGCAGTCGAATGACCATGTTTGAAACTTCGTTCAGCCCGCCCTCTGCAACTTGAACGAGTGAGATTCCATCGTTCGCATTTCTCT
>JAYVND010000249.1:0-5920 GCA_043758635.1 Bdellovibrionales bacterium | reverse complement strand
GCAGACGAGGCGACTCTAACATGCCAGATGGCAAACTGTTTGAGGAAGCAAGTGCAGCCTCACAAATCTCAACCGCCTCCGAGATGAGTCCAAGCTCTTCGCAAAATTTGCTCAGTGACAGGCTGGTCCGAATGAGGGTCTCGGGCGAGAGCGAAGACCGTATTTTCTTTAGTGTTCGTATCGCACGAAGAGACTCTTGCTCGAAAGCCTCGAAATTTTCGAGCATGTAATGGGCCGACGCAATGTCGCAGGTGAGTCCAATATATTCTCCATACGCAGTCTCTGCGTTTAGAAAATGCTGAAGTGCACTGCTGTAATTGCCCTGTCGGTAAGCGATTTTGCCAACCATGTGCCCGAGCGCTCGAAGCTCGTGCTGCTCGTTGGTTCGGACTTCTTCTGCAGACGCTTGTGCCTTATCGAAGTCACAACTGTCGATAAGGGCTCTCAGGTGTTGAAGGCTTTCAGTAACGGAGAGTCTTTTCACCAGTCGCTCCCAACTCGTGGGCGTGGCCCCGACGAATTTTGCACGCGGGCCCCGGGCTCGATTCTCGCAAACTCCATGCAAGCATTCACGCGGGTCCCGTCGCAACGAGTGATAGTTGATGCAGAATCCAAATAGGCGAGCATCTCGACGCGGTCTCGGTCGGAAATGCCAAGCGCTGTTAAATATTTCGCTTTGACGAGCCGTTGGTATTCTTGCAAACAAGTTTTTGCATCAAATGCTTCGTACGGCTTCAACCCAGTGTCCATCTCCCTCTCTGAATCTCGTAAAATTTTTTTATTTTGCAGTGAGCTTCGCGAAAGATCTTGAAAGATCATTGTCTCGGCACGAAAAGCACGCATTGTCGCAAAAATCGAATTGAAGGCGGGGTCACTGAGTTTGCCCTGCCACTTTTGTAAATCTCGGTACGAACGTTGCGAGGCCCATGCTGAGAGGTCTGCCTTACCGTCGCCTGTGATGGCGGCCTCGTGAGCCAAAATACTCATCAGACGCGCATCTGAATAGCGCTCATCATCAATCATGATCATCGTCTTGTTATCACTTGTGGTGTAACCGTCAAACGGACTGAAATTTTGACCGAGACCAAAAAAGTAAATTTTCGGCGGGAGCGCTTCTGTGCGACCGTCTCCATACACCAATGTGACTGAGTGATGGCCTAGGCTCTGCTGATCATCACTAGGCGCGCCGACAATTCGGCGGGCGACCGGAAGCGAAAGTCCCCAAAAGAAACTTAATTGCTCGGCGAGATGCACTCGCTCGCGGACTTCGGAATCGGCCCGCTGCGATGCGCTCTCGTAATTTTCAATATTTACGTGATCTGGGATGCACTCCCCAGCTAGCGCTTTTCCGATTATGCTTGAATTAAAAAGTAGCGCCCGCAACCAACTCTGACCTGTAGGTGTCGAAAATATGCGCTCGAATGCATTGTCGATTTTTTGTTGTAATGGCGGATTCTGGTCACTCCAGAAACCTGTCAGTTGCCGTCCCATGAAAGTTAAATGCTTGGGCTGTTGAGATTGTCTCATGATATCTGAGAGTGACAGCTTCTGATCGACGCTTGCCGCTTTCGCAACGGGCGCGGACTCTAATCCATAACCTGATGATGGCGTTTGCAATATAGCAAAAATTGTCACCGCGACAACAAAGAAAAAGTTGAGGCGAACGGAGATCGACGTGACCAGTTCCCTGATGCTTGGTAAGTTCATTCCTGTGTCCATTCCAAAGTTCATTGCAATCAATGATCCAAGACAAAAGCGCGGAGGCATCAAATGATGCCTCGCTCAGACAGCCGATGAACCTGGCTTGGTGAACAAGATTAAGATCGAACTCAAAATTCGGCTGCAAGTTGAAAACCAGAGTCTGAAAACCAGAGTCTGAGGCTTGCGAATCTCTCTCGATTCTTTATCACTCGGGCGCATCCAAAGATCAAAATTCCGGGATATTACCGCAATTTTGTATTCCGTTGATCTCGAAGAAAAGCTGGTAGCTAACTGCCGACAAATTTTGTAGCGATGAGGCCTGACCATTAAGGAAGAAAAGCTGGTCAAACTGCTTCAGTTTACCAAACGAGGCATTGATTGCCGGCCTTCCAGTGTTCTCACCCTGAAAGATCACTCCGCCGAGAACATCAAAACTTCCAGTGCCGCGCGAATCGACATCTAAATGGGCCGTCACATCAATTCGATTTCCTAGATCATCGTGGTCGAAGATGAGAATGCCTGGAGCTACCATCGCAGGTTTTAAAAGTCCCTCTTTGCAGAACACCAACGACGACTTACCGGCTCGTGTCGTTTTTTTGACTGCAACGAGGAATGTTGGATTCGACTTGGCCAAAAACTGATCAAGTTCGGTGTTCAATTGTGCAGTTGCTTTTGGTGCGATCGAAATTGCACCCAAAAAAATCGTCATCAGAAGAACGTAATTCGCTCGCAATACAGTTGAAATTTTCATAGAAAGTCCTTTTAAAATATTCGTCGATCAGGTGATTGTAGCGCAGCTGCTTCGCAATAAGAGTTTTTCAGAGGAACAACCGGAAACACTCTCTTCTGGCTCGCTACGGTGGAAATAAATACAGTGTTGCAGGTGGTCTCGCAGCCGCGCCTACTTGCGTTCTACCGTCATCCGCGTCGACATATCGTAGAAGAATCTTTCGGGAAGGTTCACACCCAGTTCCCGTTTGTTCTTCGCCTTCTGCAGATTTAATAACGTTGATGCGATAGTTAGAAGAAAAACATGCGCGTACGATCGCGAAAACCTGGAGTGATTCATGAGACTATCAGCAATTCTATTTCCTATTACACTGGTCTGCAGCTCTACGGCTATGGCCAAGGCAACTGAGCCTGCGACTCAAAGTGCCGCTGCAAGCGCCACTGCAAGAGCAACTAAAGGAGCGACCGCTAAAGCGACCAACCGTTTCGAATGCTCAGTGGGAGAAGATGTCAACGAAAGGCGTACTGTCTACTGTGTCGCGGTTTTAGAGGTGACTTCAGACGAATCTGGGTTCTCGTGTTCAATTCCTAACCTACGTAGCACGAACGGTGAAAAGCAAGATGTTGCCGTTACGCTCTCAACTGTTGACACTCAGTCTACAATTCAACTGAATGCTACAATATTCTCGAGACCGACAATGATGTTAGGGTACGGCAGGACGACAGCTTCGAAAGCGACCAAAGTTGTTTCTGTCGATATTGGATCTGGCCAGTCGACACAGTATCAAACTAGCGTTGTTTGTAATCGGATGTAGAGCTGATGAATCCGTGGGCGGAGCAGAACGATGACCTGCTCCGTATCGCTACGAAGTCCACAGACTCGCGCCTCGCCGCCACTTAAACTCGATGAGTCTCCTCAAAACTTCATCTGCGTGTTCAGGCTCTGGTCATTTTAACTGTCGCATAAATTTCGCGAGTTTTCTTTCCAGCCTCTCCACTTGAGCGCCTTTACGTGCTACCAAAAATACCTTCGACGGTTTGGTTTTTTTGTAGCCAACGGGAAGATTTAATTCCTTAAGCTGAAAAGGAAGTCTTACCTGTGCGTTATGCAGTCCAATAACAAATTTTGGGCAATGCACAACTGAGAGACCGTTGCGGGCCGTTTGCAAAGCTGTTTCCAGCATCTCAAATCTAAATTTTATGATTCTTTTCGGAGCTTCGGCAGGCCACATATCCAGTGATTCGAAATCATTTAAATGAAGTCTGAGTTCCGTCGTCGGAATCGCGAATGGCCATGCTTCGAACGGCTGCCCTTCCCATTTTGCGTGGCCAAAAACTGCGAACTCGAAACTACCAATCTCTCGGTATTCGAGCGCTGGGTCAGGAAACGGCAAATAAGTTATACCCAAATCAATCGAGCCGGCCAAAATCGCCTC
This sequence comes from Bdellovibrionales bacterium, assembly GCA_043758635.1. Taxonomy (GTDB): domain Bacteria; phylum Bdellovibrionota; class Bdellovibrionia; order Bdellovibrionales; family JAMPXM01; genus JAYVND01. The sequence continues at coordinate 2,054 of JAYVND010000249.1, read as the reverse complement.
TTCGATTTTTCCCGGCCCTTTCTCAAGCACGAGGACATCACCGATTTCCTCTTTCGCTAGAAATGCCGACATAAAATGAGTGCTAAAAACTTCGAATGTGCCGATGCGCTGGAGCGCGAGTTTGCATTGTGAGCCTTTGACAGCCACTAAAAATCTCTGGTGCTCGTTGAGCAACGCGGTCGCCATTTTGTAGACGTCCATCCCCCTGGGAGTGATGCCTGTGCCTCTCCCATCAGCGTGCAGGAGCTTGAAGCCAAGCTCGGACTCTAGCGTGGAAATGGCTTTGGACATAGACGGTGGAGAAATTCCGACGATTTCAGACGCCTGTCGGAGACTACGAGTTTCAACAACGGCGGAAAAATATCTCAATCGATCGATGTTCATTGGCTATGTAATAGTGCCCAAACATAGCTTTTGGCAATTTCAATTTGGTGGCAGATTCTCGACAACCCAGGAGTTCACATGCTTAAAATCGACCTCATTCTTCTTTCAGTTTTTCTCTTCGGCACGCAGTCTGCTACGGCATCAAACGCACAGCCAAGGTGCGTGGCTACGCCTGTCCGTCTGGTTCTCGGTTTTATTGACGGTCCAAATGTGCGATGTAAAGTAAATATTGAAGATTGGAAGACACCATACATTGAGTGGAGTGGAAAGACATTCTCCGAGCCCATGACAGCGGGCTGCGAAGAGATCGCCGCCGAGTTGCTCGCGAAATCAAGGCGTCTTGGTGGGATTGCGGGCGACCTCAAAGAGTGTCTCGTTGACTCAACTACTCCGATTCGTAAAACCTGCAATCTTTTAGAAGGCTGCATGCAGACCGGAGGAGAGGCGATCGTGCTGAAAACCTTTTCTCTCGATTTTGGAAACGGCCAAATATTTCAAGCAACCCCGAGAATTGCTCCCTAGATGATCATCGCACTAATCATGTTTTGTATGGGCGCGCGCGATAAAGAAAGTTGAGTCTCAATTCAATACGGATTGGAACCACGATGCCTGGTCCATAAAAAGCTAGTGGTAATCACGGTATATTTAATTTGCGGAACCGGTATTTCCAGCAAGATGAGCGAATGGTTTGCTACGATGGATGTATGACTTCAATCGCTTTCCTAAAATATAAATTTTCCAGTCTCATTGTAGTCGGGGTCACCTTGTGCGTAGGTTGCGCACGAGATCAGGGGTCAGGGGTAAACAATCCACTCGAGGCCGCAAACGGTGGATCTGGAATTACGAAGAGCGCTACACCGATTCGGAATCTCACTCCCAATGCGCTTTACTCTGGAGATTCTGCCTACTTTCTTTGGGCTGGAGTGCATTATCTTTATTCGACCGGCGTGGAATGGCGAAATACTGGAGGAGTCGGTGCGCTTTTTTCAGCAAGCTCTAGCGATGCTAACAGCTGGGTGCAGGCAGCAACTGGTTCGACAGGCTCAGCAGAACGCGGCTTGGTGTTGAAAGGCCGCCCAGGCAAGTGGGACTCGCAACTTGAAACCGCATTCCCATTTACACACTCAAGCCAGGTCTATCTCTATTATTCTGGTTATCCAGACATTGGTTATCCTACCAACCCAGGGCAAATTGGCTTAGCTATCGGGAACGATCCGATCAACTTTAGTCGATACCAAGACGCGCCGATCCTGAGCCCTAGCATCGGGAGCTACGACTCGGATGGGCTCTACAGTCCGGTTGTGTTTCAAAATGATACCGAGCTCGGGATGATTTATACTGGGCACAATTATAACGGGGGCACCGTAGCTCCAGGTATTCGACTTCTCGGCGCGACCTCTATCGACGGGAGAACATGGCAAAAGGTCAACGCGCCCGTCTTGGAGGCATCTCCCACCAACGCATTGACTCGTAATGGAGTTGGAGAATCCGACTTACTCAAGGGGGCAGATGGTTTTTACTATTTGTTCTTCACTGGAAACCTTGGGGATGTTGAAAAGAGGTCGATTGGAATTGCCAGGAGCATTTCTCCATTTGGTCCATACCAAATTCGCCCGACACCTCTGTTAGAGTCCACTCCGAATTTTTGGGACGCCGGCGGCGTTTTGGCC
>JAYVND010000248.1:0-5925 GCA_043758635.1 Bdellovibrionales bacterium | reverse complement strand
TTGAAAGTTCAGGTTCAATCTCGATGGCTGGTTGAAGAGTGGTGAGCGCCGCTTTGATTTTCTCAAGCGTGTTCATTTTCATGTACGGGCATTCGTTGCAGGCGCAAGTGCCTTCGGCCGGAGCCTGAATCAGCTTTGCATCGGGTCGCACCTTTTGCATCTGATGGAAGATTCCGTATTCGGTTGCCACGATAAATTCGTTGGTCGATTTGTTGACTTTCACTTCGCTCAACAGGCGAGATGTTGCGCCGACCACATCAGCGTACTGCAAAATCGCGTCGTCGCACTCGGGATGTGCCAGTACCAATGCGTTCGGGTTCGCAGCTTTTAGATCAAAAAGCCTACGGGCCGAAAACAAAACGTGCACCTGACATGAGCCGGGCCAGAGAATCATTTCGCGATCAAGTTTTTTTGCAAGGTAGCGGCCGAGATTTCGATCAGGACCAAACAAGATCCGACGATCTTTTGGAATGGCGCCGATGATTTTTTCGGCATTGCTCGAAGTCACGCAGACGTCCGTGATCGATTTCACCGCAGCACTCGAGTTGACATAGGTCACGCAGATCGCATCGGGATGCGCCTGGCGCCAAGTGAGGTATTTATCAAACGGCGAGTGATCAACGAGTGAGCAGCCCGCATTGAGGTCAGGCGCTAGAACTATTTTTTCTGGAGAGAGGAGCTTCACGCTTTCGGCCATGAAAACCACGCCGGCTAGGAGCACAACCGGAGCCTCGATCGTTTCGCCAACTTGCGCGAGGAAGAGGCTATCTCCCACATGATCGGCGATATCTTGAATTTGTCCGTCTTCGTAAAAGTGAGCGAGGATCACGGCATTTTTTTGCTTTTTCAGTTCCTGAATTTCGGAAACCAACGATGCCATAGATGACTCCTCACAAATGAGATGCAGTGAGCTCGAACAATCGAGAGCACCGGGGGCGAAAAGAGTTTTACGTCACTACTTCCGCAACTTATTTTGCGACTACACTCGCGACTGTGTTGACTCGGCAACACTCATCAAACCGAAACGACCTGTGTCCAACCAAAATCATCTTTGATTCGGCCGTACTGGATATTGTTGAGAGTTTCAAAAAGTTTAAGAGCGGTTGGGCCTGCTTCGCCGTTGCCGATCGTGATGATCTCGTCGTCGAAACCGAGCTGGCCAACCGGCGAAATGCTTGCCGCTGTTCCCGTTCCGAACATCTCTTTGAGTTCGCTGCTTTTGTGAGCCGCGCGAACCTCAGAGATTGTTACAGGACGCTCGGTGACTTTTGTGCCGAAGCTTTTCAAAAGCTGAATGACCGAATCGCGAGTGACCCCAGGGAGAATCGATCCGCTCAAAGCAGGAGTCACAACTTCGTCGCCGATTTTGAAAAACACATTCATCGTGCCCACTTCTTCGACATATTTTTTCTCTGCAGCGTCCAGCCAGAGAACTTGAGCGTAGCCTTGTTTTTTGGATTCAAACGCTGCTCTCAAACTTGATGCGTAGTTACCGCCCGCTTTCACCGCGCCTATTCCGCCTCGGGCTGCACGCGAATATTTTTGCTCGACCCAGATTTTGACGCTGCCGATTCCCTCTCCGTAATAACCGCCGACGGGCGAACCGATCACGTAGAAAATATATTCGTTTGAAGGGCGCACGCCCAAGAAACCTTCAGTGCCGATCAATGTTGGGCGGAGATAAAGCGCTGTTCCTGGTTTGCTAGGGACCCAACTATGATCGGCACGAACGAGGCCATCGATGCCGGCGAGAAAAATTTCGAGTGAAGGAATTTGCATGCAGAGGCGCTCTGCACCGTCGCACATGCGCTTGTAGTTCATGTCGGGGCGGAAGAGACGAATTCTTTTGTCATCTCCCATGTACGCTTTCATTCCTTCAAATAACGCTTGGCCATAATGAAGAACCGACGCTCCTGGATCCATCAAGATGGGAGCGTAAGGCGTCACGCGAAGATCGAACCAACCGCGCTCAGTCTCAAAATCAACGGTGAACATATGGTCGGTGAAGTAACGGCCAAAACCGTACTCGCCGCTCACCGGTAGGGAGCCGGGCTGGCTGGTCTTGGTCACGGCCACGTGCAGATTCGATTTCGACATCAGAGTCCCCCAGTCATATGTGGGGGTGTCGTACCTCGAAATTTGCCAAAAGTTAAGGCGAATCACCAAGCTGGCCGAGAGTGCGGAGCAGCTGCGACCGCCCGCACCTGCAGAGCAGGTGCAAACACAAGCAGTGGCAGTCGCTAGACCTCGCCGCCCTTGAGAATTGTGACAATGGCTTTTGATACCGTCGTGAGACTTTCGAGGACGCCACGGCCAATAGCAGCGTTGGCTTCGAAATCAGGCGCGTTGTATTTGTTCAGCGCCGCACGAAGCTCGGCAACGGAGGCAATGTTAGGAAGGTCACGCTTGTTGTATTGGATCACCAATGGCACCTGGCGAATGTTGTAACCTTGCTTCTCAAGGTTGATCTCGAGGTTGCGAAGCGCTTCGATGTTCTCATCCATGCGCTCAAGCTGTGAATCGGCGACGAAGATCACGCCGTCGAGACCTTTTAAGATCAAACGTCGGCTGGCATCGTAAACCACTTGGCCCGGCACAGTGTAAAGATGAAAGCGTGTTTTGAGACCACGTATATTTCCGACGTTCATCGGTAAGAAGTCGAAGAATTTAGTGCGCTCAGGGTTGGCATTGAAATCCATCATTTCAGATTTATCGCCGCCGGCGGTCTTGTGGTAAATCCATTGGAGATTGGTCGTCTTACCGCCGAGAGATGGGCCGTAGTAAACGACTTTACAATGAATTTCTTTGGCTTCTTGATTGATAAAAGCCATTCGTTAGAGCTCCACCCTATTTTCCAAAGCACGTCCAAGAGTACGATCGTCTACGTAGTCTATATCACTGCCCAGGGGAACGCCACTCGCAATTCGGGTGATTTTCACCTGCTTATTGCCAAGGACTTTTGCGAGATAAAGAACAGTCGTGTCACCTTCAAGATCGGGATCAAGGGCAAGGATAATTTCGCTGATTTTTGGTGCGGGTTTCGTCATCATCTCTTGAACTGCGGAAGTTGACTCTGTCGAGCCACCTCCCGATAGTGCTTGAGAGAATTGATCATCAGTTTCCCCAGAAAATCTGCCGTATGGCTGACTAGAGGACTGACCTGAAGCCCGACGAGACGACCCGAGAGATGATTCGTGCGACGGTTCATTTGAAGTCACCTCGCCGGTGTGGCGATCGACCGTGCTGCCCGAGTTCACCTGCTTTGAAAGGTAAGGCGCTGGCTTCTCTTCAAGCCCGCATTCAATGCGTTCAAGCAATTCGCTGATTCGCAAGTTTTGTGGCCCGATATTGTCGAGAGGCGAGATCGCGCCGTGCAAAACATGGTAGCGACCGCGAAAAACACCTGACGATTCGATTCGCAAAATATCTGACGGCTCCTCTACGATGCACAAAATATCATCGCGGCGGTGAACGTCATTACAAAAGCGGCAAAGGAATTCTTCATCGGTGTAAGAGAAGCACTGGGCGCAAAGGTGCACGTTTTCTTGCACCTGTTGCAAAGCCGATTGGAGCTTCTCGGAAAAATCAGGCGTGCGCAAAATATGGTAAGCCAAGCGTTGGGCCGTTTTTGGACCGACTCCTGGCAACCGGTTGAGCTCATGCATGAGTTTCTCGAGCGAACCAATCTTAAACATCTAGAACAAGCCTGGTAGGTTGAACCCGCCGGTGACTTTTTCCATTTCGGCAGCGTGTGTTTCGCCGGCTTTTTTAAGAGCGTCGTTCGCTGCGGTCAAAATCATGTCTTGAAGCATTTCTGCATCACCCGATTTCATGACGTCTTCGCTGATTTTTACGCCAGTAAAAGTCTTTTCGCCACGAATCGTCACGGTGACAGCACCGCCGCCAGAAGATCCTTCGTAAACGCGCGTAGAGAGTTCCTCTTGAAGCTTTTTGATCTTCATTTGGAGTTGATTCGCTTGCTTCATCAAGTTTTGCATTCCGCCAGACATACTCAATCCTTTCGCGATTCAAGGCGTGGTTTTTTAAACAGCAGCCTGATCGTCAAATTTAAAAACTAATGATTACTGTTACTGCCGCCGCCGTTGCCAGTCTGAGTTGGCTTTGTCGCCGATCCCTGACTTGCGACGTCTTTGATCGACTTGATCTGCGTTTTGAAGGCATCTTGTGCCGATTGAACCAACGGGTTCTGTTCGACTGCATTCTCCACCGATTTTTTGGAAGCAAGTGTTGCTTGGTCGTGCACCGCTCTCGGAGTCGCTTGAGTTTTCTCAACCTTCTCATCTGCCAGATACACTTGCACCGAGTATGTCTTGCCCCAGAACGTTTCGAGAAGTGCCTCAATTCGCTTCAAGTTCTCAGGCTCTTTAATCTTATCAAACAAGAACGCGGTCTTTTTGGGAACTCCAATTTTAATGTTGAAGCCCTCATTTTCAATGAGATGCGTATTTTCGAGCATCGCACCGAGAAGACTATTCGATTTTTTGACGCCTTCGACAAATTTAAACCATGGATCGGCCGCTCGCGCCGCGGTCAAGATGCGGGTTTGAGCCTGCTCTTCAAACGAGGGCTCGGCGCTGGCCGGCTTCGAGTTGACAGAGGAAGCTTGCGGCGGAGGTGTGCTGATGCCGCCGGTGTTGATTTCAGTGCGTCCCGCTGCAGGACGAACGAATGAGGCCATCGTGTATTTTGGTCTCTCTTCGCTCGATGCACTTTGTGGAGTTGCTAGCGATGCGCTTTGTGCGACAGTTGCCGCATTCGAGCTAGTACCTTGAGCTGACGTGCCCGTGGGACGTGGGGATGCCGCTTGCGACGATGCATGAGCCGATGCATGAGCTGACGCATGAGTTTGCGCCTGAGGCACTGCGGAACTCGGGCCATAACCAGTCGGGGTCATCGTCGGCGAAGCATTTTGCGTCGCCAACTGCGCTGCAAGTTGTGGTGGAGTGAGCTGAATGTGCCCGGTTGCCAGTGCAATCAGACTTGCGATGCGAGGTGCCGCGGCCATTCTCAAGAGCAACATTTCAAGAACCAGGCGCGGATCTTGTGAGCGCAACAGATCGTTCACGCCTTTGAGAGTCATATCAAAAAGCATGTGAAGATCTTCGTTCGAGAGCGCTTGCGTGAGCGTGCGCAAATCTTCGATTTCGGTGTCGGGTAAATCGACAACACGTGAAGTTTCTTCCGGCACCATGCGAACCATCAGGGCGTGCCGAATCTCTTCGAGCAAATCTTGCGCGAATACTTTTGGATCGTAACCGGCGCAGAAAACTTTTTCGATCACGTCGACAATGCCTTGAGAGTTACGCTGCACGAGTGCAGTCAAAGTCTCAAGCAGAACGGTTCGATCCGTAAGACCCAAAACTTCGACGACTTTGTTGAGTGTCACATCACCGTTGCAGAATGTGATGACTTGATCGAGAAGACTTTGACTATCGCGCATTGAGCCATCGGCTTGGCGCGCAAGCATCCAAAGAGCTTGTGGTTCAGTTTTAACTCCATCTGCCGTGCAGATTTTTTCGAGTTGCGCCGCGATTTGCCGAGAAGGAATGCGGCGGAAATCAAAGCGCTGACAGCGCGAGAGGATTGTGTTTGGAATTTTTTGAACTTCGGTCGTCGCCATAATAAACACGACATGCGGCGGTGGCTCTTCCAAAGTTTTCAAGAGTGCATTGAACGCGCTCGTCGATAGCATGTGCACTTCGTCGATGATGTAGATCTTGTACCGACCGCTTGATGGCATGTAGCCAACGGTTTCGCGAAGTTCGCGAACGGCGTCTACACCGTTGTTGCTGGCACCATCGATCTCGATCACGTCGAGCGAGCGACCATTTGCGATATCAAGACAGCTTGGGCAAACACCGCATGGGACAAAGTCGGCCGCATTCGGGCAGCGCAAACTTTTTG
>JAYVND010000247.1:0-5934 GCA_043758635.1 Bdellovibrionales bacterium | reverse complement strand
TTCTGTCCAATCCGTCGCGAGCGAAGGTCCCGCCCTTTGGATCATCCACTCCCTTCCGAACGGATTACGAAATTTGCTCGAAAGCAAAGCTCGAATTTGGGCCGCCTATGCCTGCTTGATGGCAATCTTGCTCATTCTATTTGGTGAGGTGGTGCAACCTCGATGGGATCTGATCACCATTGGGCGCATCGTTTTGGTTGTCGTCGGCGTGCCTGCTTTTGCAATGATCGCAACAAGCTTCGGCGTTTTTTCGTTCACGGGTGCATCAACTGAATCGGTTCGTCGAGGATTGATGAAACTAAAACCAGCTTACATCTATTTCTACATGATGCTAGCTGCCGTGTACGGCTCATGCTTTTACATAAAAACGATTTATCCTGTTTTTGTGATCGCGGTTTTGATGATCTTTTCGGCGGTTGGAATTTGGCAAAGTGCGCTACGTGCCCTGCCCTACATGATGGACCACTCAGCTTCGCCGCGGATGAAGATGAGACCGGTCCATGGAGTTATTGCTGTTCTGCTCTTCTTTGCCAGCGAGATTATAACGCTTCTTTTGCTTGAGCCATGGCTTCGATCAGATCCCCGCTCAGCCGTCGCAGAAATTGTGGTGACCAGTTCGACTCTTTGCGCATGTACAGTGTGTATCGTTTCGCTTGGATTTTTTTATCGCCGAAATCAGCTGCTGTCGTCGTGGCTCAAAAGCTTGCGAATCAATTCGACGGGGCGGTGGGTGAATTTGCTCGATGGCCTTTGGGGAGGAATGGGTGCACTCATGTTTGCTGGGCTCTTTTTATGGGCAGAGCCGCTGATGGGAGAGTGGGGAAAAGAGGCAGCTCGTCATGCCGAGATCGCCCTCTTTCAGCAACTGCTTCCGTGGCCTCTTGCACTCGCCTGGATTTTCTTGGTTCCGGTCGCGCTTGAGTTGCTATTCAACGGCTTAGTGTTGCGCACGTTTCGAGACCGACAAAATGGCGAATGGCCCGAGCCGCTTTTGATTGCGAACTGCGCTTTGCTTTTTGCGCTGGTGCAACCGGAGCTATCATTTTTCCCATTGGTGGCGATGGGAGCGATCAGCGGATTCCTGTATTTAAGAACTCGCTCGTTATTACCGGGAGTTGTTGCGCATGTCGTATTCAATGCGGGTATGCTTTTACTCCTGCCGAAGATCGCCGCTGGTTAGCTCTGGGTTGGGCTCGAGGATTGGGCTCGAGGCAGCTCTGGAAATAGCTCACTTAAAGAGGACCAGCTTCATTTTTTGAACATCCGAATTTGATTTGAAAAATCGAATCTGATTGTCAAAACATCTGGCAAAAACGAAAGGGTTGAGAGCCCGTTTGCGCGCTCACAACCCTTTCGTTTAAATGCTGGAACGTCCGTCAGGCTCTGACTTAGAGGCTTGGCATTGTCGACGGACGGAGATTTCTCAAAACTTCGAGTCCAGGGAGTTTATCACCTTGAAGATATTCAAGCGAAGCTCCACCACCGGTCGAAATATGGGTCATCTTGTCAGCAAAGCCACTTGCCTCAGCGGCCGCAGCTGAGTCGCCACCGCCGACGATTGTCATCGCTCCTTCAAGATTCGCCAAAGTCTCGGCGACAGCGAAACTACCCTTCGCGAATTCTGGTTTCTCAAACACACCCATGGGTCCATTCCAGAAAACAGTTTTCGCTTTTTGCAATTCTTTGCGAAAAAGTTCGCGTGTCTTAGGACCGATATCAACTCCCAGATATCCTTCTGGGATTTCGGCGGTGTGAGTGATTTTGATTTCGCTCGGTGTGAGCAAGTCGTTTGTAATCACGTGGTCGACCGGAAGCATGATCTTTTTATCGCGAGCCGCCACCCGCTCCAGCATCTCGCGTGCAAAAGAGACTTTGTCTTTTTCGATGCGCGATTTTCCAACCGGAATATTTTGAGCAGCCAAGAACGTATACGCCATTGCTCCGCCGACAAAAAATGTATCAATTGAATCAATGAGCTTTTCGAGGACCGGAATTTTGTCCGATACTTTCGATCCGCCCAGAATTGCCATGTAAGGCGCCTTGGGACTGTGAACTAGAATATCGAGCATCTCGATCTCTTTTTGAATCAAGAAACCAACACCATGCTTGTCGATCACTTGCGCCAGCGACTCAATCGAGGCGTGGGCCCGGTGACTTGCACCAAATGCGTCATTGATGTAAACATCAATATAAGACGCCATTTGATTAGCGAACTCGCGCGAATTTTTCGTTTCACCTTTTTCGAAACGTAAGTTTTAGAGCAAGATAATTTGATGAGGACGAAGCCCCGGGAGCAAACCGCGCGGTGCCTCCGAAGCGGGATCATCCGTTAAGATGACTTCCATCTTCAGAAGTTCGCCGAGGCGGTTTCCGATTGGCTCAAGCGTGAACTTTTTAAACGTCTCGGGCCCTTCTGGGCGCCCAAGGTGTGAAGCCAAAACGATTTTGGCACCCTGTTCAACGGCGTAGCGAATCGTTGGAAGTGCAGCGCGAATGCGCGTGTCGTCGGTGATCTTTTGCGTTCCGTCTTTAGCTTCCTCCATCGGGACGTTGAAGTCGCAACGAATGAAGACGCGCTTGTCTTTTAAATCAAATTCGTTGATGAGCTTGATTCCACGGAGACCCGGGGTCGTCGACTTGACGGGAGATGCTGCTGGAGGAGCCGCGGGGGATGCACCGGCTTCGTTTGACTGAGTAGTCGTTTGCTTCATCGTTCAAATTCCCTTTTCAGACATGTAAACGGCGAGATCAATCATTCGATTTGAGAAACCGGTCTCGTTGTCGTACCAGGAAAAAACTTTTGCGAAGTTCTTCCCTGAAACCATTGTTTGATCGAGATCGATGATCGAACTATTTTTGTTGCCGTTGAAGTCGATAGAAACAAGTGGTTTTGATTCAACAGCCAAGATGTTCTTCAGTGGGCCTGCCGCAGCTGCCTTCGTGAGGGATGCGTTGATGCTCTCAACCGAAACTTCTTTTTTAGAGATAAAGCTCAAATCAACAAGAGAAACGTTTGGAGTCGGAACACGAACTGATGTGCCATCGAGTCGGCCCTCGAGCTCTGGCAAGACCAGTGCCACTGCTTTTGCAGCACCTGTTGTCGTCGGAATCATGGACATGGTGGCAGTACGAGCGCGGCGAAGGTCTGAGTGAGGAGCGTCGAGCACCCGCTGATCGTTGGTGTAAGAGTGAATGGTTGTCATGAGACCGCGTTCAATTCCGAATTCGTCGTTTAATACTTTCGCGAGCGGCGCTAAGCAGTTGGTCGTGCACGACGCGTTTGAAATCACGTGATGCTTCGCTGGGTCGTAAGCCGTGTGGTTGATTCCGACGACTGCAGTCAAATCCACTCCGTTTGCCGGAGCTGAAACGATGACACGTTTTGCGCCACCCGCGATGTGTTTCATGAAATCTTCTTTGGTTTTGAACGCGCCGGTGCATTCGAGAACGATGTCGCAGCCCCAAGCTTTCCAAGGAATTTTGCTCGGGTCTTTTTCTGACGACATCGGGATTTTTTTGCCGTTGACGATGATGCACTTTTCGCCGGCTTCAACATCTGCGTTGAAGATCCCGTGAGTCGAGTCGTATTTTAAAAGGTGAGCCGAAGTTTTCGCGTCACCAAGATCGTTGATGCCGACGATCTCAACCTGATCAAAACCTGCGCGGAAGAGAACTCGACCAATACGACCAAACCCGTTGATACCAACTTTTACGCGTGCCACGACGACTCCTTCGGAAAGACTAAGAAAAGAAGGCGTAATGTAGCGAAAGCCAGGCCGCTAGCCAAGCTCGGGGATCAGTTCAATTGCAACTTTGGGAAGGTGCGGCGCGCGTTTTCAAGAGTCGCAACCTGGAGCTCGCCCAGCGTAATTCCTTTGAGCTGAGCCACGAGTTCGGCTGTATGGATCACAAAGGCCGGCACATTCGACTTACCACGCTGAGGCACGGGCGCCAAAAACGGAGAATCGGTCTCTACATGCAGGCGATCGAGGGGCACATACTGCACCACTTCGCGAAGGTCACCCGCATTCTTAAATGTAATCACTCCACTAAAAGAGAGATCAAGGCCGAGTGCTAATGCTTCTTTTGCGAGCCACATCGTGCCCGTAAAACAGTGAATGATGCCGCGGATTTTACCGCCGTATTCTTTTAGGATCATGACCGTGTCCTCGTCGGCATCTCGGGTGTGAATTTCGATCGGAAGCGAGAGATCGAGAGCGATCTGCAATTGGCGACGAAACGCTTCACGCTGCTGGTCGCGCGGCGAAGAATCATAATGGTAATCAAGACCGATTTCGCCAATTGCGACGACTTCAGGTTCGGTCGCATTTTTTCTTAAAAAATCGTCAATCTCGTCCGTGTAAACTTGGCCTTCGTGAGGATGAATTCCGAGCGTGCAGGCAACGGTAGGGTAGAACTTTTTCGCAAGATTCAGCACGATCGGAAGATCGCCTGGCTCCGTTCCGATTGTGATGAAGTGAGTCACGCCATTCATTTTGGCTTGCTCAATTGCGGCTTCAGGAGAGAGATCTTTTAGCATGTTCAGATGAGTGTGTACGTCGATCCATCCCATGGGATATTCCTCTTTTTAGCGTTTCAATCGGAACGCGAACGTTGCGCGGAAATTTGCGCGGCAACTTTCCACTGAATGGCAAAATTCTCAAGCACCAATCCACGCTCCACGTTTCTCATCATATCTTGCTCAACTTCAATCGAAAGATCTGCCAAAATCTGCAACGCTTTCGAATCAAATTGCGCAATGTCGGTGACGAGCGTCGTGAGACTCTCCGACGTTTTTGATATCAGACTCGGCTCCAGTCCCGCCTGCAATCGCAAACCATCAAGGAGCACGCGCTGGATATGGCTTGCCATGAAAATTTGCATTGCTTTGTTTTTGGTGAGCTCTTTCAGCTGCGTGATCTCTGCACTCGGAAGGCCATTCGGTGCGTTTCGCATGAACTGGTTTGTGACCGACTCTACTTTCTCAAAATCTTCGCGGCTTTCGGTCAAGCGCATCGCGCGCTCCATCGAACCTTGTGCAGCTTGCACGATCCACGAATCGACTGGTGAGCCTTGGCTTTGGTTTGCGAGAACTTTTGCGAGCTCCGTATTCGTCAGCGGCTTAAAGCGCACGAGTTGCGCACGGGAGCGAATTGTTGAGAGAACCGATGACGCCATGGATGTGACGAGCAAAAAATACGTTCCGTCGGGCGGCTCTTCTAAAGATTTTAAAAGCGCGTTCCCCGCCTGCTGATTGAGCAGATGGGCTTGATCGATAATGATCACGCGGGCTCGGCCGAGCCCGCGCAAGTTGAGGAATGACAGTATCGTGTGCGCTTGCTCGGTTTTAATCGAAATACCATCAGGGACCACTGTGCAGAGACTTTCGCTCTGGCCACTCTCAATCCGCTTGCACGCACCACATTCGCCGCAACCGGGCACTGTCTGCTGTTCACAAACCAAAGCTTGCGCAAGTGTGCGGGCGGCTAGTTTTTTTCCGCAACCAGTGGGGCCCGAAAAGAGCAAAGTGCTCGCGAGTCGATGTGAGGACAGGGCGTGGTAGAGCGACTGCATAGTCTCACGGTGGCCAACCAGCTCATTATTTAGAGAAGCCATTGGCGCCTCTTGAGTTCTGTGATGACACTGATTTGAAGCTCTTCAGGCGTGCGAGTTGCATCGAGCACCAACCAACTGCCCGGCTGCTCTTTGGCTTGAGTCAAATACCCCTGTCGAACGCGCTCATGAAAATCTTTGGCCTCGCGCTCCATTCGATCTGCAACTTGGCCGGTGGCATCCGTGCGCTTCGCTTGCCGGCGATGACTCTCATCGACCGTGATATCTAAAAGTAATGTGAGGCTTGGCTCAACGCCTTGTTGCGCAAAGTGATTGAGCCAATCCGTTCGTTCGCGAGAAAGCCCGCGAGCGAAACACTGA
>JAYVND010000246.1:0-1833 GCA_043758635.1 Bdellovibrionales bacterium | reverse complement strand
ATGAATTGCTAGAACCAATTAAAATACTAGAGATCGAGAATGCCGATCTAAAAATTAAATCCGCTCGGGATGACGAGCGGATCACCCATCTTACAAGCCAGGTCACATGGCTCACTGAGCAGTTAGCCGATCTCAAGCGCCAACACTTCGGCACCAAATCTGAGCGCTGGGAATCGCCTGAACAAGGTCTTCTATTTAATGAGGCCGAGACGGATGCTGCGAAACCAGATTTCGATGGTGATGATTCTGAAAATCCCGATTCAAAAAATATTGAGGAGTCTGACACTGATTCCCCCGAGATCACAGTTAAAGTCCACACCAAAAAACGCGGCCACCGAAAGCCACTTCCCGAAAATCTCCCACGCGCCGTTGTAAGAGCAGAATTGCCAGAAGCTGAGCAAGTTGATGATGACGGCAATTCTCTTAAGATTATTGGCTGGGATGTTTCTGAAAAACTAAAATACGTGCCTGCCAAAATGAGCGTCATCGAGTACCACCGGGCCAAATACGGCATCGCTCAGGGTGATTATATTAAATCAGCACCTTCCGTGCCCGCGATCATTCCCAAAGGCATCTCAACGCCTGAGCTGCTAGCGGCGATCAGCATTGGAAAATATGCCGATGGTCTCCCGCTCTACCGTATGGAGGAAATTTTTGATCGCCATGGAATCGATCTGGGGCGCGGTACTATGGCAAGATGGATGATCAAGTGTGCTGAGGCACTTATGCCGATCTGGAATATTTTATTCGATCGTCTCTCAAACTCATTCTATGTTGCGGTCGACGAGACGCGGATCCAGGTTTTAAAAGAAAAAGGCAGAAAAGCTGAAACTGATTCGTGGATGTGGGTGAGATCAACTCCACGTGGCCCGAAAAAAATAATTCTTTTCGATTACAGTCCGACGCGCTCTAGCCTCGTGGCAAAAGAGCTTTTGGGTGATTTTAAAGGCTATCTCCAATCAGATGGCCTCAATTGCTACGATCAGTTCGATGAGTCAGCCGATCTTTCGCACCTTGGCTGCAACATGCACGGCAGACGTCGGTTTGAAAAGACAAAAGTCACCGGAGCCATGGCTGGCCAAAGTCTAGGTGAAATCGGTATGAAATTTTATAAGCAAATCTATGATTTAGAAGAAGAGATTAGGGATCTTTCGCCAGATGAACGCCACCAAGCGCGCTTAGAACGAGCGGTCCCCATTTGGGATGAGTTCGAGGAGTGGATCGAAGCTCAAAAAAATAAAGTCCCCGCAAAAAGTAAAATCGGCGATGCGTTTGGTTACATGACAGCGCAAATGAAAAGACTCAAAGGCTACCTGAAAGACGGAAGACTTGAATGCGACAACGGCTTCACCGAGCGGATGATCCGGAAATTTGCGATTGGCAGAAACAACTGGCTCTTCTCCGACACAGTGGCCGGCGCAAACGCCGGCAGTTATCTCTATAGCATTGTCATCACGGCCAAAGTAAACGGCGTTAACACCTACAAAGCGCTTACGCGGCTCTACACAGAACTTCCACTTGCCAAGACAATCGAAGATTTTGAGCGCCTCGTGGATTACATTCTATCACCGGAATCATCGTCTTAACAAAACTGGTTTATGGGGCGCTTACTTTTAATCGTCGCAGTACCGATCGCCTACGTGATCTATTACGCAGCGGCTCCGCGCATTGCCTTGCCGTTGAATTGTGCAGCTCAAGGCTCAAGCGACGTGCGCGAAAGCAGCGGCCATTATTTTCCAGAAGTCGTATGCGGCTGAATTTGCAATCTGCTGCTTTGGAGGGTTGTGCGGTAGTCTTCCGCAAGAAATTTCCCTCGCCGCAGTATTTTTCAAC
>JAYVND010000245.1:0-1836 GCA_043758635.1 Bdellovibrionales bacterium | reverse complement strand
CCTGAGATACCGAGACCTATTGAAAAAATTAGACCTGCTATGAGAGATGCGATACTTTTTTTCATTGAGCCACCGCACTAAAAAAGTGCGCAAAGGTCGTCGCAGTCAGGGCGCCTATTAATAAAAATGTAGCCGTCGCAGCCATTGAGCGAATCGACAGGCGGCTCATTCCGCAAACGGCGTGGCCGCTCGTGCAGCCATTTCCCAACAAGGTGCCAAATCCGACAAGAATACCCGAAACCACAATGACGACTGGTGGTTGCCCAAGCTTGTTTTCTAAAAGTTCGGGTTTAAAGATTCGGAGAAAACAACCTCCGATAAGCAGTCCTGCAATAAACATCAGTCGCCAGGAATTTTCGGAAATCCGAACTGAAAAGGAATTATTTAGAATTCCACTGACTCCTAAAATTCGCCCGCTGGACAGAAGAAGGATCGAGGCCGAAAGGCCAATCAGAGCTCCGCCTAAAAAAGACATACTTATATCTTTCATTTTCTCACCCCTGCTTTTTCAACGGGTAAGCTTTTTTGGTTCCAGTCGAGCATTCCACCTTCGAGATTGGAGACATTTTTGAAGCCCAACTTGATTGCAGCTTCTGAAGCTTGCATCGATCTTTTGCCCGACCTACAAACAAATAAAATCGGCTCATTCCTTTCATAGCCTTGAAGGAAAGAATTTAAATCATCGCCCAGCGTGATCCGGCTCACATTTTCGATGTGACCCAGATCACCGTTAAATTCGTCCTCAGGTCTGACGTCGATCAAGAGTACGTCTTCAGAGCGGTTCTGGTAGAGGCTATCTACCGTTACGTTTTGAATGTGTGCCTTTTCAACCAGGGACTGACCACAACTTTGGTTTGCAGGCACAACGATATCCATCATCTCGGGGCGAGAAAGTTTAAGATCCGACATGATCTTAACAAATTCAGGCAACGTTCGGCCACTGCCGAGGCGCGGATTTAGGTCTACCTCTTCAGCAATACTTGATGACGTGAATCCTTTGTAGTCATGGCCTGGGAAAACTCGTGTTTCTGGCGGCAAAGTGAATAGCTTTTCGGTCACGCTCTCAAATAGCTTTGCTGCTGATCCACCTTGAAAATCCGTTCGACCGCAACCTCGAATTAAAAGCGCATCGCCCGTAAAAACCATTCCTTCGCACAGGTAGGTTAAGGACGAATCGGTATGACCTGGGGTTTCAAGGACCCTTATTTGATAGTCACCAAAACAGAGGATATCCGTTTCGGAGAGGTGCACATCTGTACAAGCGACGTTGGCGGTCTTTGCAATGCCGGCTTTAACTCCTGGAAGTCGTCTTCGGATTTCGCCTGCAGCCGTGATGTGGTCGGCATGAATGTGAGTGTCGAGAACAAATTTTAGCTTTATTCGCAATTCGCTGAGGAGATGGAGATCTCGATCTACATTTTCCATAACGGTGTCTATCAAAACCGCTTCACCCGTTTGCGCGTCAGCTAGAAGATAAGTGTAAGTCGAGCTCGTCTTATCATAAAGTTGTCTAAAAATGAGGCGAGGTGAATCCATAATCTACTCCATTTTATCTTGCCTAATACATTAAATTATTATAATATATTGATATGAAAAAACAAGTGCGTTCTCTAGGTGAGATGAAGAGGAACTGCGAGAATGTGGCAAAGGTGATGAAAAGCCTCGCGCATCCACAGCGGCTGATGATTCTTTGTCATCTCTCAACTGGAGAGAAGTCCGTCAGCGAACTTGAGGCGCTGTGCGATGTATCGCAGTCAGCGATGTCGCAATTCTTAAGTCGAATGAAATTGGACGGAATACTCGCGTCAGAGAAACGTGGGGTATCGGTTTATTATA
>JAYVND010000244.1:0-1837 GCA_043758635.1 Bdellovibrionales bacterium | reverse complement strand
ATGATCCTGTCGGATCAATGCGTTCATGATCCTGTCGGATCAATGCGTTCATGATCCTGTCGGATCAATGCGTTCATGATCCTGTCGGATCAATGCGTTCATGATCCTGTCGGATCAATCTTCGCTACTCAAATCCTTATTGTAACCGTCGCCGCCCTCTTTGCCGTCGCGGCCGAAACTCCGGATGACGAACGTTGCGCCGTCTGATTCGTAGATGAATGGACGTGCCCATGGATCTTTCGCGTCTTTGATATTTTTCATGTAAGGATTTGGCCCCCAATTCGGGCAAACATCTGCACCGGGATTCGTGATCAGTGCGTTGAAGCCTTGCTCAGTCGTTGGATAAGAATTGCAGTCGAGATTGTAGTTTTCGAGGCTCGTGCCAATCTGCTTGATCGCGATTTTCGCCTGCTCTTGACGTGCTTTCTGCAAACGATCGTTGGCAGTTGTACCAAGGACGGCCATCAAACCCGCGATAATTGCGATAACGATCATGATCTCGATAAGAGTCATACCGCGTTGGTTAAGGACGGCTCCGCGCAGGCTCAGAGTTTTAGTCGTAGTTGAATCGGACTTCATTCGCGCTCCTTCAGAGGACTTCATTTAGGGACGTAATCTATCGGTATAATCTATCGGCTTCACCGGCTTAGATTGCAGAATTCTCAATTGCTTCCGCCGATGTTTGCCATTTCGAACATCGGAATCATAATCGAAAAGACGATGATAGCAATGACGAGACCCATCATAATGATCATGACTGGCTCAAGCAAGGCCGTTAAGCCAGAGATTTGCGTTTTCACCTGGAAATCAAAGCTATCGCTGATTTGCGTTAACATGGTTTCAAGCTCACCCGTTTTTTCACCAATCGTGATCATGTGGGTCACCACGGGCGGAAATTGTTGCGAACGTTTGAGTGGAACGGCGACTGATTCACCTTCGCGAATGTTATTTCGCGCATCATCGATGGCTCGAGCCAGAACGGCGTTGCCGACGACATTTCTCACGATGTCCATTGCCTGTAAGAGTGGTACGCCACCAACTAAGAGGGTTGAAAGTGTGCGCGTGAAGCGCGACACGGCAATCAGGCGGGCCAATTTTCCGACAACTGGAATTTTCAGAATGATCGCGTCCCATTGGTCGGAGCCCTTTGGTGAGTTCTTCCAATTTTTGAAAATAAAGAAAATTCCGAATACAGCACCAATTAAGATAAACCAATAGTTCACCAAAATGCCTGACGCACCTATCACAATCTCGGTGTACCAAGGGAGTTTAAGTTCGGCCGACTCAAAGATGACCTGCATTTTTGGAATTACGAATACAAACAAAACGCCGAGCATGACGCCGACAAAGGCAACCATGATGAGCGGGTAGAGCATCGCCGATTTGACTTTCGCATTGAGCTCGTTCTGCGCTTCGGTGAACTCAGCGAGTCGAACTAAAATGACATCGAGAGTTCCAGAGCTCTCGCCAGCTTCGGCCATCGTCACGAAAATATGTGAAAAAAGTTTCGGATACTTTTCAAGACCTTTGTGAAGCGAGCCCCCCTCATTGACCATGTTTCTGATGTCAGAGAGAGCTTCTTTGAGCGTGTTGTTTTCAACTTGCTCACTGGTTGCGGCGAGCGCCTCCACCAACTGGATATTGGCTTTCAAAAGAGTTGCTAGCTGCCGAGTCATATTTGCTAAATCTTGAGTATTGACCCCGCCGCGGCTCGCTTTTTTATTCCGGGTCGCGCTCGCTTTGGTTTTGTCGCGCACCTTCACGACGAAAACGCCATCTTTTTTAAGGCGTGCTCGGGCGTTCCTAAGATTGTCGGCTTCGAGCGTTCCGCGAACGT
>JAYVND010000243.1:0-5961 GCA_043758635.1 Bdellovibrionales bacterium | reverse complement strand
TCCGAGTCGATTCGATTCCCGATATGTTTCTGCATCCGGCGATAAGACTGCGTGTGCCAGCGATCTCGGTAAATTTTGCCCACGAGGCGGTAGCCAATTCGGGTCCACCAATTGGGAAATGTTCCGGATCGAACTGCCGATGCAATTCGGAATTTAATTTCACCACTCGAATGGTTTTTCTCTAAGATGAACCACTCGGAGCCATTTTCGGGGTGCCCGTTCAGAGTATCATAGCGGTACCCGCGCCGAGTGCATTCGGCAGTCGTACTTTCATGCACCTCCGTGATTCGCACAGATCCAAGAAAGTTGAGACCGAGTGCTTTGATCTCGAGAACCATGCAGCGATCTCGGAGCTGGGTTTGATCGCTGAAGAACGCTTCGACCTGAATCGGATCAGAGAAGCGATAATTTTTCGCAAACTCCCAGGCTTTTGTGAACGCGCCGTCCACCAGCGGGGCGCCGATTGCCTCTGCTCCGACGACAGCCTCCGAGCAAACTCGCAAGTAAAACTTTGGATCGGCTTGTTCCGGCTCGTCAAAGGGATGGTTGAGCGGAAGTGCCTGAGAAATACTCAGTTGTTCAAGGATCTGCGCTTGCGTCCAATCGTCTAAAATTTTCCAGTTTGGAATGTGCATTGCAAACCCTCTGCTACTTGTTTTCGGAATGTAGCAGAGGCGACGGAAATTTCTCAATGGGAATAGTTTTTTGTCTTAGAAACTGCGAAATTCGAGGCAACGTTCGCTCCTGTTGAAATCAAGCTCCGCAATCGCGGTTCGCAATCAGGGTTCGGAATCGCGGTTCGCAATCAGGGTTCGGAAAAAAAGCGGGCCTAGCACTTGGCTCCGCGTAAAAAGTAGCTCGCAAGTTCATCGGTCGAATTTCGCCTGAACTTATTCTTGGTAATATGGCTTGTGAAACCGGCCTTTAGCGAGGCTTCTGATCTTTTTTCATAGGGATCGGTTGTAAATGCAACGATCGGGGTTTCGCAGCCCCTCGCTCTCAGCACCTTTGTTGTTTCGATCCCGTCCATTTCGGGCATGTTGAGGTCCATCAAGATCGCGTCGTAGCGAACCATCCGCGTGTGATCCAAAGCCTCTCTCCTGCTCGTGGCGGTGACCACCCGGGCACCAGCTTTTTTTAAAAAAAGTTCAACAAGCATTAAGATATCGATTGAGTCATCAACTACGAGGATGTTGCATCCCTTGAGCGATTTTGTTTCGTTATTCATTCTGATTCCTCTTGGTGTATTAGCGTGCTGATCTGATCGGCAGAAACAGGCCGCGTTAAGTTGCAATCGTTTGCATCTAATGTTGCAATTCGAACAAATATCAAGCGCTGCCGTGCCCAACGGCTGGTCACTGGTGAGGCTGGTCGTGTTAAGTGAGATGTTGCAACAGTTTTGAACGCGAACGCGAGAGCGCGAGAGAGAGAGAGAGAGACCACACCATGGTGAGAAAGCAAAATTTTACCTGTACGCGCGAGACGAATTTAACTTTTGCACGCGGTCTGTGGGCCCTCCTCATTTCATTGGTCTTTACGCTTTCGGCGGCACCTACGCTGTCCCAAGCCGCAGCAGAAAATGAATCGGCACCGCTCGCGACATCTCAAAAATCGACGCCGAAAAAAGAGCCAGTTAAGCCGAGCCTAGCGCCTTCAAAAGACTCGAAAGTGTCTGCCCCTACGGTTGCAGGATCGGCCACTGAAAATGCAGATTCACTTAAGGTTGTCGATTTGAGTGCCGTGCGCGCTAGTGGTGAAACTCAGCGTCTTTTGCGAAATCTCGCGCAAGAGGCCGGTTGGTTTCCTGATGTGCAACTGACGGTGCGCGAAGGGATTGTTTTAATCACCGGGAAAGTCAAGAAAGCGGAACAAATCGAATGGCTCGCAAAAACCGCAGATCGTCTGCCCGGAGTTATAGCGGTGATCAATCAAACGCAGATCGAGCAACCCGCCGTGAGCGATTTGACTCCTGTGTGGGAGGAGCTCCGTACCATTCTCAACAGTGCCAAACGAGCGCTTCCACTTATCTTAATTGGCTTGTGCATGCTCGCTGTATTTTTGTTTGCTGGTATTTACCTTTCTCGATTTTTTAAGTCGCTCTGGGGTGGGCATATCTCAAATCCATTTTTACTCTCAACTGTTTCTCGACTGACGATGATCCCAGTTTGGGCCGTGTTCTTTTATCTCGCACTTCGCACGGCGGGCCTGTCAGGCCTGGCAACCACGATCATCGGTGGGACGGGGGCAGCGAGTTTGGTGATTGGTTTTGCTTTCAAAGGAATCGCTGAGAATTACTTATCAGGTTTACTGCTTGCGATGCGGAGTCCATTTACAAAGGGTGATGAAATCCAAGTGGATAAATACTCGGGGTTTGTCCAGAGCTTAAATATGCGTGGAACAACAATCATTGACTATGATGGGAGTGTCGTTCTGATTCCCAACTCCATTGTTATTCAATCCGTTGTGAGAAATCGCACTGCAAATAAAAGTGTGCGTCTCTCATTTACAATCGGCATTAGCTACACCGATTCGATTGAGCACGCGTTTGAATTGATCTCCAAAGTTTTAAAAGCTAAGTCACAACTGCTGACCAAGCCGGGGCCGAGCGTTTCGGTCGACAAGCTTTCTTCTTCGGGCATTGATCTCGTGATTTTCTTTTGGTTCGATGCAGGTGTTTCAAACGGTGATGCGCTCAAAGCGGAGCTTGTCGGCGAGATCAAAGATCGACTTTTAGCAAATGGCTTCCATATACCAGATCCGGCTCGCGAAGTATGTTTTCCAGATATTCTGAGCATCAAAAGTGCAGACCAAAAAAGTGAAGATGCAAATCCGACGGATCATGCAGAGCGGGCGGAGAAGCGCCTCGTAAAAAATAAATCCAAAGATGGGTCGACTCCATCGGTCTCGGCCGAACCAGCCCGATCTGCGGCGAGCGACGTGGCATCAACCGGTGATGGCGTCAAAGTCATGCACAAAGCTGCCGATGCAAATCTCTTTGATTCAAAATCGTAAGTTCTATTTTAGATAAGTTGGCCCGCGCTTATAAGGTAACGGGTTGTGCGGCCTTGGCATAGGCCTTTGCTTCGAGCTGAGCAAGATCAGTTGACGAGGAATGTCACTTGGCTCGCAATCGTTTCAACTCCGGATTCCGGAGCTTCGTTCGCGTAATGAGGTGTGATAAGCTCCGGCAAAATTCTATTGTTTTGAGGTCATAAATGAAATTAGTTATAGTTGCTTCGGTTCTCGCTACGGTGGCTTTGGCAGGTTGCGGAAAATATGAGGCCGTAGCACGAAATCTGACTCCTCCGGTGCTGAAGCCCTCCGCCGGCCCGAGCGCAGCCCCTTGCGATGCGGGTCAAGTTTTGAGCGCGGCGATCGCTCGCGACACCTCGGATTTCGATACAAAAACGTTAATGATCTCCACTCGTGTGACCACTGACGCTGGATCAGCTCAGGGTTGGACAGCTGTGAGTGTGGATGGAAAAGTAATGCTTGGGGTCGAGCTCGTGGATCAAAGCTGCCAAACGCATGGCGCCTCTGGTGTTGAACTTCAACAGGATCTTGGTGCATTGCCACCTGCGACAGCTGCAGGCCAGGCGTGTGACCCTGCAAATGCTCTCTTGAGCACGCTGAAAACAAATGCGGCGAGCGCAAAGTCGGCATCTGTTTCAGGTTTGATCGCCGCCAGCAAGTCGGCTGGCGGCGCCTCGGCAGCAAGCTGGCTTTCTACCATGCCAGACGGTTCGCGAGAACTTGGCATTTTCTTGGTTGATTCGAACTGCAAAGTTTTTGGCACAAGTGGTCCATTGAAATAGTTTTCGAATTGCCCTGCCGTGCGCGGCGGCTGAGAAACTCGACTTTCGGACGGCTATTTTTAGGACTGCTATTCTATCAAGATAATTAACTCCTGGAATGATGAGATCCCGATAGACGAAACCCGTAAAATGCGAAACTCTGCTAGCTGATGGCAGATGGTGATCTCGCGAAAAACAAACGAGCCGTTCGAGTTTCGCAAACTCGAACTTTCAAGATCATTCAAGATTTCAGGCGGAATTATTTTCCACCTCGCCAATCGCATCGCCAATCGTATCGTTGGTTGCTCCGTCTGGCGCCGTTGATACTTTTGGCGCTGGTGCTAAGTTTCTTGATTGAATCTTTCTCTGGACTTTCGTGGCTGGATTTTCGAGTGGGGCTAACGACAGTGTCACTCCCACGTGCAGCGGTCGCTGTCTTTTTGACTTCAATGTCCTACCTTTTACTTTCAATTGTAGAGCAGATTAATTTGCGCGCCATTGGCGTCAGAATTCCTTGGAGCAAAACGGTCCAAATTTCGTTTGCCGCGAATGCGGTGAGCAACCAGCTAAGTTTGGCGGGAGTCAGCGGTGCGGGGATCCGTTTTCGGCTTCTCAAAGAAGAGAAAATTTCGGCAGAGAGCCTTTTAAACCTGGTTGCCTTGAATTCAATTTCGCTCTGGGCTGGCTTTTCGATTTTAATATTATCTTCGACTACGTATTTTGGCCTGCCGAAATATTTTTTTTCGTATGCTCCGAATTGGGTCATTCAGGCGGTGCTCATTACATGCTCGACAATCGTCGGGGTGGGGCTTCTGTTTGCAGTTCCCGCCGTGAGACGAAAGGCCGGTTTCTTCGAGAGGATCAAATTCCCACATGCGGGTCTAATCTACCTCGAATTTTTGGTGTCTTGCGCCGACTGGTTGATTTCCGCGCTCGTTCTTTATCTTTTGCTGCCGGCAAATTACGACACCGCACTTGGACCGTGGATTGCGGTATTTTTATTTGGCCAAGTCTCAGGCTTGCTGCTGAATCTACCTGGAGGCATTGGCGTTCTTGATGCTCTTGTCCTTGCAATGGCTGGCGCGGCTCCGCGGCCCGAGGTGCTAGGTGCTCTGGTCATGTATCGAATCATCTTCTACTTTGTACCCTTGCTCTTGAGCTTGATGACGCTCGGCTTAAATGAGCTAAAAATTCAGAGCCCAATTTTTTATTTAAGCACCGCGGCTGCTGTTGATTCGATCCGCCGCCGAACGGCGTTCATTATTCCCGTGATTGTATTTATATTTGCCGCTGGAGTCTTGATCAATCTCGACAGTCCGAGCGATTTAGGTAGGAACATACTCCTTCACGGAATTTTCAAAAACGATTTCAACCCCGCACCCACGAGCGTCGGAATGGTGGGAGTGTTCGCGTTGATTATGGCAATCGGTCTTGTTTACCGACGCCGATTTGCATGGCATCTCACTCTCGTCAGCCTGCTTGCAGCGCTTGCCACAATCATTTACTTTAGTCGAGATTTTCAATACCTGGTTTGGCCGGGCTCAATCTTAATTTTGTATCTGTGGTATCGCCCTGTTTTCAATCGAGAATCGCAACTCTTCAACCGCTTGCGATCTAGGCAGTGGCGACTGAGTGTGGCAGCAGCAATTTTTGGTTTGATTGAAGTGTGCCTCAATCTTCCAACCCAAATCAGGTTGCCAACCTCGAATGTAATTACGGAAGCGCTCTCCTCACCGCCCTCGGTATTTCATCTGCTTTTCTATGTCGGGATTTTCGGACTTTGTTTTGCGCTCGTCTACCTCCTGGCGCCCACTTCAAGTAGCGAGGGACTTCACCAGGGCTTTGCAGAACGTCGTCAGAAGCCGTCTGATTTCGAAGAAATCGTTGGAAGCTCTGCTTACACGCTCGGGCAACTGGTTTTTGTTGGTGACAAGCGCACATTGCTCAGCCGCGATAAGAAATCGTTTATCATGTTCAGTGATCGGGCCAAGAGTTGGGTTGCGATGGGCGACCCCGTCGGCCTTGCCGATCATAAAGATCTCGTACGAGATTTCTCACTCCTTGCAGATCGCCAAGGTCGCAACGCCGTTTTTTATCAGATTCGCGCAGATAATCTTTCAGTTTACGTCGACAATGGGTTTCACATTGTCAAAATTGGCGAAGAAGC
>JAYVND010000242.1:0-1839 GCA_043758635.1 Bdellovibrionales bacterium | reverse complement strand
CGCACCGCCGAGACTGGTCAGTCTCCAAAACGCTATTGCAAACGCGCACCAAACTCGTTCTCCTGCACAGGTGCGAGACCGTTTCTGCCGTGTGTTTTTGAATCATCTTCCGAGTCGTCTGATTCAAGCGACGCAATAGATGATGCGGATAGGTCCAATTCAGTCGTTGCTTCGAAGCCTTGGACTGACTCGTCATCATTCGTAATTGCCCCAACTTTCTTACCATTCTTTTTTGAAATACGAACTGGCACCTTTGGCGATGCCGTGTTTGCTCCACTGCTTTCAGCAAGACCGCTCTCGAAAAGCAGGCCCACTCGTTCATCCACAAGCTTGCGAAGTTTTGGCTTGGATATGCCATTCTCTTCGGCGCGATTCATGACGTCTTCGAATGTTTGCTTCGCTGACTCGAGCTGCTGCTTTGCCAGTTCGAGTGAACGACGCGCTTTTTCAAGTTCAAAGCCAGCATGATCAGCTTGAGAGAAAAAATTGAAATCCATTTTGAGCCTCCGAAAACCCTCGTCTTGCGATCTTCTGAGCGCCTGAGGGGAATAATCCGCGGGTGCACTCATGGCCCCCGCTACGGAAGATTAGACGTGTAAGTTAGATGTAAGTCAATATCCCAACTTCTCGATGCGTGGGTCACTTTCGAAAACTGGACCTGCGACGGGTGAGAATCTTGCAAAGCGGCAATCCACCCTTCGCGTTAACGGCAACCGGCAAAAGAGGCAATCGCCGCTTTGATACGAGCGGCCTTTCGCACACGATTGTTTGGTCTCAACACTGCCCAGTACGAATTGTCACTAAACAAGATACCATCCTTTTGAACTTGCTCGTTCAACATCGCCATCCCGCAAATCAGAGCGCGAGCTGGGTCGGTTGCATCTCCACGGCGGCAGCTCGGCGAATAGGCTTGCTCGTTTCCGACGGCAAGTTGTAGAAGGCCGCCAGCGCGGCCATTGGGCCCTTTAGCCGTGATCGCTTTTACACAAGAGCTTTCGTAATGCGACATGGATGTCATAATGAGAACCCAAAGATTTTCCTTCTGAGTTTCACTGAACCGAGTGCTATTGTAATTTGGGCACGCATTGATCAGATCTGGCGGCCCTACCGAAAGACTCGGGACAGCACCACTCGAGATTTGTTTAGCAACGACCGCTCCCCAAACTCCGATGTCGTCTTCGTCAGAGAATGGGAGGCAGCTAGCCGACGCGAATTGTTCCGTGACATCGGTGATATCATTCACTTGATAAAGAAAAGCCGGATCCAAGTGCTTAGGATCATTCGTTTGAGCAGGGGCCTGAAGTGGAACAGCGGCGGCTGCGACGAATAATAGAGAAAGCGTGCAATGAATGGGTGAGATGACTCTTAGGAGGTTCTTTAGGAACATATTCTTCTCCGTTGCTCAGTTAACGTTCAACTTTGTACAAACTATTTTGATCACCTTTGAAAAAATCAAAATGCCAATTGCAGCATTGATCAGAGCCAGATCAGTAAGCGATCAATGAGCGATCCTCGATCCTCGATCCTCGATCCTTGATCCTCGATCCTTGATCCTTGATCTTCAATCATCGAGCTATCAACAAAGCAAGAGAGCAAGCCGAGTGCCATGCGTGCATGCCAGCTCAGACGCGTATGAGACAAAAGTGCGATAGAATTATCGCACTTGAATGCCGAACAGCGGCTCACTGCAAGAAAGATAATCAGGCAACAAAAAAACCCTGCGGCTTCCGGCACCTACGGGTGAAAAGCTTCTATCGCCAAATATGAAGACGTCTACACAATAGGCAGTTATTCGCACCCAACTTTACAAAAGCCCCGAGCCTCGCAGTTCGTGACTCA
>JAYVND010000241.1:0-1843 GCA_043758635.1 Bdellovibrionales bacterium | reverse complement strand
GAATGGCCGATCCGATCCAATCGGCGTCGATCCGCATTACTTATGCGATTTCACACATCCCTCGTAAATGTCTTTTTTAATTTGGGCGAGTGCTTTTTCTTTGCTGAACCCACGGTTGTTTGCTGCTTTGGCCTGGGCCACTTGGCGATCGACTTCTTTTTGTGCGCCGCTTGAAACTTCATCTTTGCAAAGTCGATCGATCTCGTGCGCGCTCATCTTGCCAGATTTATTTTTGCCTCCGCTTGCGAATACCAAAGTCGACACAGATAAACCTAAAATTACGACTAAACTGAATAAAATTGACTTCATTTTTTCTCCGAGGAAAGCTTTCAATCACTTTTGGACGCGCTATCAAAACTGTCAAGAGAGCCTCTTAAAAGCAATTCCTTCGTCTGCATGTCACAACCCAAGTCAGGGAATAAATTGATTCAATGAGCTTTCCATGAATCAAGTGAAGTTGAGCAAGAAATTCGGTACTGCGTAGCTGCCAGTCGAGCCTAGCCAAGGAAAACGGTTTCCGAAGTCAAGGGGCCTGTCGTGATTGCGGCGAATGGGGTAAGAAAGCGGAAGCCTCGCTCTGCTCGCTTTCTCCCTTGGCATGACCGGCAACGTGGATGCATGCCGTAGACTTTGATTTAGCCACGAACTGACGCAATCGTTGAAAGGTTAAATGTTCGAAATCTTCAGTTTCTGAAGCAATCAGATTTCTTTTTCAAATCTCCTGTTGGCGTCGGGCAACTAAAGAGTAAAACTGAACTCAGTTCTCTTTAAGAAAGCGAGAAGTGTCATGATGAAGTTTGTCGCCTTATTTTTGATCGGGATTTTCACGTTCTCTTCGCATGCCTCGAATGAGCCGATCGGTGTTGAGGCCGCTCAAGTTTTAACTTACCCTGGAACGATCGAGCTCAATCCCCTGGATTTTCAAAAAATCGCGTCGATCAGCGACATTCACGGGATGTTTCACCCGTTTCGTCAACTTCTTCAAAATGCTCACCTCATTGATGCAAATGCCACGTGGATCGGTGGAAAAACGCTCCTGCTGATCGTTGGGGACTCAATCGACAAAGGCCCTCAGAGTCTTGAAGTGATGGATCTCATCATCAAGATGCAAAAAGATGCTCTGAGCAGCGGTGGAAAAGTGGTTCAGCTCCTTGGAAATCATGAAGCCGAATTCTTGGCGGATCCAGCGAACAAGAAAGCGGCAGAGCTTCTTGCAGAGCTGTCTCAAAAGCACGTTCCGGTTTCTGATTTAACTTCCGACCAAACTTTGTACGGTCAATTTCTGCATTCGGAGCCTCTGGCCGCAAAAGTTGGAAAGTGGCTGTTTTGCCACTCGGGACACTATCCCGACATGAGTTGGACTGATTTCTCCAAAAAAGCTCAACAAACTTTGACGAGTCGAAATTACGTTGATGATTTTTTAATTGGTGATGACTCGGTCTTAGAGGCGCGCGATTGGTATAAAACTCCTGAAGGGCGAAAAGAGCAGATGGATATTCTCTCACGCGAGGGATTTTATGGTTTGGTCTTCGGACACCAACCGGGAGCGTTCGGCATCACTGCGAGGTCTGCGGCGGTTGAGGCCGGGCGTATTATAAAAATCGACAATGGTATGTCACCGGAAGCGGGTTCAAATCCTGGATCGCTCATGGTTTTTCAAAACCCTTCAGAAATGAATCAAGCGATCTTTCCCAGCATCGAAGTTTTTGATTTTGACGGACCATCGCATACTCTAACGCCCGAGTCGCCGGTCTGCGCCGTAGAAGACGATGCGCTTCATCACTGCAAGTGATTGCAAAAGAACGTGAGTAGGTGAGTAGGTGAGTGGGTGAGTGGGTGAGTG
>JAYVND010000240.1:0-5976 GCA_043758635.1 Bdellovibrionales bacterium | reverse complement strand
ACGTAAGCAGTTTGTGGGCTGATGAGCTGATCAGGATTTTCAAAATAGAGAGCCGGCGTCTTCTTTTTCAACGGATCTGTGATCGCGGCTTCCGCGGCCTGTAAATCCTTGTTTGCCAAATAAGCCTTACGCTTTTCTTCGATTTCCTTTTCGATGGGAGTGTATTCTTTAGAAAAACGCTGATCGAGGGTCATATCGTTGGTGATTTCTTTCCCGCTATTGTCGAGAACTTTATGAATCACCACCGCGCGCGTTCTGACACCTTGCCGACCAATTTCAGAGAAAACTTTGGTCATTTCATAAAGAGTTAAACTGCTGGAGCCGAGCGCGAGTGACAAATCATTGTTCAGTGGAGAAAAAACTCCGAGTCGTCTTGCATATGCGACAACCCACGGGATACCGACACTCTCGAGCAATTTGACTGCGGGGATATTGAGCGAGCGCGCGAGCGCGGTGCGCAGCAAGATATCGCCACCGAATTTTTCTCCATGGTTGTGCGGCTTCCAAGTGCGGGCTTCGTCGTCGCCATCGTCAGTTTCTGTTTTGGTATCAAAAACGATTGGCGCATCTAAGATCGGTGTTGCCGGAGTATAGCCTTTGTCGAGAGCCGAGGTATAAACGATACTCTTAAACGAAGAGCCGGTTTGGCGTTTGGCTTGAAGCGTTCGATTGAACTCATTTACGTTTTTCTTGAACTCATAACCGCCGACCATTGCGAGAACGTCGCCCGATTTTTGGTCAATCGAAAGAAGTGCGCCTTCGACCAGCGGTTCTTGATCGAGTGCGACTTTCGAAAAACCTTCAAGGCCCGTGACAGCTGCAGGTGAGGAAGCGTTCTTCTTTTTTGCAGTTGGCGCTGTTGCTCCTTCGTATCTTCCAGCGATGATGCGCACAAGGACTTGGTCACCAACTTTGAGCGCGGCCGACGGGCGACTCAGGCGCGCCATGTAGGCCGAGTTGACGGTCGGATCCACGCGGTGAGCCCAGGACATATCCTCAACGCCGATCACGCCTTGGCATTCGCCGAAACGCACAAACGCGAGGCCCGCACCGTCGTCTACCTTGGTGACGATGGCGTCAACGCGTTGACCAAGCTGTAAATAAGCCGGGAGATTCGTTACGATGTGGTTGGCACTGTCCATCTTATGGAAAATCGTAAGTTGTCGCTCAGGCTGCACATTTCCCTCGGGCAGGATTACGCGGAATGGTGTGTTTTTCGTTTCTTGGGCGCGACGCGAAGTCAGGAGGAACTGCTCCACCTCTTTTTCGTCAGTGAAGTTTTTCACAGCACCGCGCCAGCCCTGGCGTTTATCAACTTCTCGCAGTCCAATTTGGACTTGATCTTGCGCAAGTTCTTGCGCCTTGTAATCAAGACTTGTGTAGATTTTAAGTCCCTCATCCAATACCGCCTTTTCGCCCAATTGGTCGACGAGCATCAGACGAACATTTTCGACAAAATAAGGGCCGATGGATTTGTACTCTTTGCCCGTAAAAACTTGTATCGGACGGTTCACTTCAACTTTACCTTGTTCGGCTGTGATGAAGTTATTCTCGATCATGTTTTTAATCACGTAACGTTGACGCTCTTTTGCGCGTTTCGGATTTGTCGAAGGAGAGTTTTCGCTAGGTGCTTTTGGTAGACCCGCTAGAATCGCCATCTCGGCAATCGTCAATTTGTCGAGTGGTTTACGGAAGTAGGTATCGGCGGCAGCGGCCACGCCGTAGGCGCTCTGACCAAAATAAATCTGGTTTAAGTAAAGATACAAGATTTCATCTTTGCTCAAGCTGGCTTCGATTTTGTAGGAAAGCAAAATCTCTTTAATTTTACGTGTGTAGGTTTTTTCAGATGTGAGCAAGAGCGCGCGTGCAACCTGCTGGGTGATCGTCGAAGCACCTTCGCGCTTTTTACCGGCCATGATATTTCTTATCATGGCTCGCATGATAGCCGTGTAGTTGATCCCGCCGTGCTGGAAGAAGTTTGCATCTTCGGCCGCAAGGAATGCGTTGATTAAATCTTTTGGAAGTTTGTCATAAGGAGTGAGAATCCGATTTTCACGATAGAACTCTCCAATCTTTTCTCCACCACGCGCGTAAACTTCTGAAACCAAAAGTGGCTTGTAATCTTTGAGAGTGGTGATCTGTGGGAGCGTTGCCGACACCGAAAAAAACGTCGCGGCTCCTGCACCTGCGCCGACGAGAATTAGCAAAACAAAAACGATCAAAAAACGTTTCAACATATGGCTGCCGGCTCCCATGAAGCATATCAAGACGAATGCGCGCAATCCCCCTGCGAGGGATCCGCGGCTTCAGCTTAAGTGATGCAATATCCTAACGCGGGGAGTGTGAAAGGCACAAGGTCACAAGTAGGCAAATGCGCACTCGCGATGAATTTAAACGGAAAGTGACAATTGCCGATCGACGTTCGAGTCAGTCACTTTTAACATTTTTTGCGCTAGGTCTAGCGAGCAACGCCCGTCGAGGCCGGTGAAGGAGTACGTGACCTTGCTGCAGGAGAAGCAAATTTGGTACAAGAGTCTGGAATGGTTGTGGCGTCGCATTTTTTAACCTTCATGGAACTGCAATAAGATTGGAGCCCGCTCCGCGCTGCCGGCATTTTTCCCCAGTTGTCCTCGGCTTTTTTGGCACGAGACTCGCTGACTCCGTAAGTATTGAAGCAACTCGAGCGGAGCTCTGCGTTCTGTAAATCCGCACTTGCGGTCGCAATATTTTGTTGGATCATTTGAAGTTCTTCGGCGTTGGTCCGTTGCGACTGAGCGAGCTCCTGAGTCGCCGTTACGATGTCGGCGTTGTCTTTTGCAATCTTAAGCGTCGTAGTTTTCTGTGCGAGATCCAAGGCATCAGTCGCTTTTTGTCTCGCGATTTTCTCGTCGTTCGTCATTGTTGTTGTGTTGTCATTAAGGCTTTTATTTACGAGTGCGCGCTGAGCTGCGATCGCGGTGATCTTATCTTTTTGCTGGGCAATCAGAATGCCAAGTGCGTCTTGGGCTTGCTTGATCGCGTTGGTCGCGGCCTGCCCGCCGCCCTCAACGCCATTCAAACAGTTTGTGTAATGGCCAGAGTAGGACTGAGCCTCAGCAGTTTGATCAGCTTTTGCTTTGTCGTGAGTGTAGGAGGAGATCCGGGTGCCGGATCCTAGATTTTTTATAATGGAATCCCGCGCTTGAATTTTTATTTTCAGTGCTTCCAAATCTTTATTGTAAGCGATTTCCGCGTAGTCTCGACACTTTGAAAGCTTGTCGTCATTTGCTTTCGCGATAGCTTCAACAGCCACGTTTCTTTCAGTATTTAATGCAAGCTGCTGATTGTCGAGTTCTGCGAGCTTCGCCGCAGCGTCAGTGACGGCCTTTGCTTTGGCGGCATCTTCTTTGTTGAGATAGTCTGCTAATTCAGTCGCAGTTTTCTTTTGCGTTGCTTCAAGCATTACGGTCTGATTTTGGATATCAGCTTGCAGTTCGGCAATTTTTTGCTTGGTCGCGTTGGCAGCAGTTTGCTGGGCTTTTTGGGCTTCCATCAGCTGTTTCTGTGTATCCTGTAGCGTTTTATGGGCATCAGTTTTTGCCTGCGTGTAATCCCGCGAATTTCCGCCGTTCACTTGTTTGCAGTTGACGTTGAGATCTTTTAGAGAGGAGCAGTTCGTGCTACCAGCGACTTTGTCTCGGGTTTCGTCAGTTACGGAGTCGTCGGCACTTGTGCAAGCGTCCAATTTATCGTTGCACTCATCGATCGAAGTGTTCCCACAGGCCTGACCGAGTGTTTCGGCAAACGAGTCGATTTTATCGACCAGCGGTTGGCAAACGTCGGGCTGACGAGGGCAATTGGGGTTAGTGGGATTCGCAACGCAATAGTCGAACTGGTGATCACTGGGCACTCCGGCGGCCGCCGCCGCCGCCGGGGCTGCGGTACCGGGAGTTGTGTCGGGCGCCGCATTGCTCGAACTTGCGTAGAGTGAGGCCAAGCCAAGTCCAAGCACTGCGGAGAAAATTCCACCGCATAGAAGTTGAAGAACAAGTGTTCGATGTTTTGACAGTCTCTTCGACTCCATAGCTTGTGCCCCCATGTCTCTCACTATCAAGCAACACGAGTGCCAAAATCCGGCACCGCGCTCGATATGTCTGTCTCAAATTGAGAAGCCCGATCGCGCCGCGAATGCCGAGGACATTCCCAACAACAATGCGAGCAATGATGCCATGAACAATGCGGAGAACAATGTCGAAACATTGAAGGTCGACCGCGCGGCAAAACACTCAATTCGAGAAAAGAGATCACTTTGATTATCTTTGAAATGGTTGTTGCAGGGGGATTTAGTAGGAAAGCGGAGCAAAAAACTTGTCCTCGGCCCAGGTGTTTCGACGGGCTTCGAGCCAATCATCAGCCTTGCACACATAAAATGGAGTAGGATGGCGCCCCAGAGGGGAAGGCTTTACTGTAAGGAGAAAAAAGAAAAGGTTTGTGGCGCTCAGAGAACTAGAAACCCATGTTATATAAAGTGGGTGACCATAATAACGACTTTAGGCTTCTCTGATCCCGAAGGCAGAGCTTGCTCACCATCATCAGGGACAGTCCCCTATCTTAAAACTTGTAGGGTTTCTTTTTTCTCGGCATTTGCCACAAACCCAAGAGCAGAATAGCACTCTCATTCGCGCCTCGCAATAGTTTGAGAAGTCTTGATCATCACAACGGGACGAATTTCTGATCGAGAGATCAATCGTAACAACAGCCAACCATGGCTCACTCTCGCCTTTCTTGCTACACGGTGTGGCGCTCCACGTGGCTTCGAGGGGTTAGCGCATTTTTCCGCACAGCTGAATAAAAATCTTGATTTTTGTCCCGTCTCCTAAAGTTTGCCTTCGACCGAAAAGTCTGTTTGGACAACCCAAGTGGAGTACCGAGCCATGCTGCCCGCAGCCCTTGATAACGCCTTTCCGTACATCTGTTTTACCTATGGTGTTGTGATGACGGTCGCACTCAAT
This sequence comes from Bdellovibrionales bacterium, assembly GCA_043758635.1. Classification (GTDB taxonomy): domain Bacteria; phylum Bdellovibrionota; class Bdellovibrionia; order Bdellovibrionales; family JAMPXM01; genus JAYVND01. Next base: position 985 of record JAYVND010000240.1, on the reverse strand, counting down.
CTGCATGTGATCGAAAAATTGGCCCACTCAAAATTGTCTCCGGACGTCGTCGCGCAGTGGCGCTCCCACCGCGGGCTTGCAGCCATTTGTATGGGTGTCGGCGGACTCTGGATCTTGCAGAATCTCTGGCTGGCTTGACTCGTTTGTAGGGCGCGAGTACGGTCCCCGTGATGTCAAAAGATCAGTTGAGTTGGGACCAACTCTTTGCAAATAAAGATGCCTCGGAGCCAGGATCACAGGATGTGTCAGTCGACGTGACGCGGCCAGAGACGCCTGCAGCGGTGCAAGCGACGGCGGCAAACGCGGTGACGTCGCCGAGTTCTGCAACTGAATCGGGCGCGGGCGCTTTGCATGCGGCGTCGAATCTAGCGGCGAGTTCTTCTGCTCAATCTGCCACATCGTTAGATGCGAAAGCGGTCACTCCAGGGGTGCGCAATTCCGCTGAAGCAGTTTCGCGTGACCTTTCCAATTCATCTTCTAAACAAGAAACTGCGTACAGTAAAAAAAATTGGGGCAAACTCGAATTTGAATCGAGCTCAGGCTCTACAGTTTCTATGATTGCAGCATCAACACACGCGATCGATCAGAAATTGCTTCGCGAATCAAAATCGTCTTCGGAATCTGATTTGAAAACGCCAGCGTCGATTGAAGCTCCGATGCAACCTCTCAATCAGCGGTCGGCGTCTGCAGAGAAACCAACACGCGGTCGGAAAAAAGCGAGCTCCGAATCACGCCTAGTGACGCTTTCGACGGGTGCTGGAGATGATCTACTTTCGGCAGCACTGTCGGCTGCACAGTCGGGTTCTTCGTCGGCTGCACAGTCGGCTGCACTGGCGCAATCTCTCGTGGGCGGAGCGTTGAACGAAGTGCCTGTGGATAAGTCAGTTGATAAGGCCCCGCACGTCTACTCGATTTCGGAAATCAATCGCGGAATTCGCGAAACGCTCGAGGGCAAATTCTCAATTCTTTGGCTCAAGGGCGAAAT
>JAYVND010000239.1:0-1844 GCA_043758635.1 Bdellovibrionales bacterium | reverse complement strand
ACGTGCACGTGACTTTAAAAGACTCCAACGTGACCGAAGAAGCTGCCTCGCCGGTCACTCTCTAATTTTTCGGTTCGAAATATTTTTTGTTGAGTAGGCTCCGTTTGTGGAGCCTCTATTTTGATATTTCGCAATTTGAGCTGAGCACCCCTTCGCCTAACGCCGGAGCTTTGGATCGAACGCATCTCGCAAACCATCACCCAGTAAGTTGAATGCGAGCATCGTGACAAAAAGCGCGGCCCCCGGAAATAAAAGCAAGTGCGGGTAGCCAACAGAATGCCAGCCGTCGTTTGCGAGCACTCCCCATGAACTATACGGCGGCTGAAGGCCCAGACCGATAAAACTCAGAAAGCTTTCGTACAAAATATTTGATGGCACCTGAAAGGTGAGCATCACAATGATCGGACCCAAAATATTCGGAAAAATATGTCTAAACAAAATCCGTGTGCTCGTCGCCCCGGTCGATCGCGCGCCTTCCACAAACAAAAGTTCACGGGCCTGTAGAACTTGGCCGCGCACCAGGCGAGCTAAGCTCACCCAACCGACAACCGAAAGAGCTAAGAAAATTCCGGTTAATGCTTTGAGCTCGGGATTTTCGAAAATCTTCACGGAATTGAAAATCACGGTGACTAGAATCAAGAGCACCAAATCAGGTATTGCGTAGAGCACGTCGATGATTCTCATCATCACGGAGTCCACCCAGCCGCCCATCCATCCCGCGACGGCTCCATAGAGTCCTCCAACGAGGAGCGAAAAAAGCGCGGTTAAAAAGCCAACCGACATCGACATACGAGCCCCATAGATAATGCGCGAAAGCACATCGCGCCCAAGAGCATCGGTGCCAAGCCAGTTGTGCCAATCGGGCGACATCAAGAGGCGGTTGATATCTTGAGTTTCAAACGAGTAGGGCGCCAAAAGCGGCGCAAACACCGCCATCAGGCAAACCGCCGAGACGAGCCACAAAGAGTAATAGGCTGCTTGATTCTTTTTAAATAACTTCCAGGCCTGTGCCCACAAACTCATGACTTCCCCAGTCGGATGCGCGGATCCACGACAGAGTAAAGAAGATCGACGATCAAGTTCGCGCCCACTAGCATCACCGAAAAAATCAGGGTGAGTCCGAGGATCAATGGGTAATCGCGATTTGTCACACTTTGAACGAGATGCTTTCCTAACCCGGGAATTGCGAAGACGACCTCAACCACGAAGGAACCTGATAGAATTCCGGCAATCAACGGACCAGAAATCGTGAGAACCGGTAAAAGCGCATTTCGTAGAACGTGTTTGTACAAAAGCACCGTGTTTGAAACACCTTTGGCCCTCCCTGTACGGATGAAATCAGAGCCCAAAACCTCAAGCATACTTGAGCGTGTCATGCGGGCAATGATCGCCGCCGGGCGGATGCCGAGCGTGAACACTGGTAGGATGTAATAGATCGGAGACTCCCAAAGTGCCGGTGGGAGCCAGCCCTGCATAAATGAAATTGGTTCACCAAAACAAAAGATCATCACCAAAACTGGGCCCACAACAAAACTCGGTAGAGCGACGCCACTGATCGCTAAAATCATCAACCAGTTGTCTCTCCAAGAGTTGTGATTGTTCGCAGCGATCACTCCGAGTGGAATGCCAATTAAAAATGCAAGAATGATCGAGTAAAAGCCAAGTTGAAACGAAACCGGTAGAGTTTCGGCAATGATCGCTGAAACCGGGCGGCCAATGTACTTATACGATTCACCGAAGTCACCTCGAACGGCGCCGCCAATGTATTTGAAGTACTGCACCATCACTGGTTTATCTAAACCGTAGTGGGCCTCGATTGCGGCCTTCACTCGTGGATCAAGTGC
>JAYVND010000238.1:0-1845 GCA_043758635.1 Bdellovibrionales bacterium | reverse complement strand
TCCTGTGTAAACAGATGGTTGTCGTTAGATAACACCCATTTTGAGGAGTTCCCGTTTTCTTACAATTCAAATTCCCACCAGCCGCGGGACGCGGCCAGCTCGATTTGACACTTCAATAGAACAGGTGAAATGCAATTCGCTGCAATTCCGGAGAGCACTCCCAAATCTTGCCGCGCAGTGCAGACAACATCTTCACGCAATTGGTACGCGCCATTTTTTTGGACCCAATGCATCCGAGACACCGCAATTTTTGCGTGCGCCTGGCGCACGGGCGTGCAATTTGGCGGCGTAAGCGTGGCAAAAGTTTGGGAAGATGCTGCAAGAAGAAGTACGGAAAACAGCAATGAGAATTTTTGCATAAGTTTGTCCCTTTCGGCGTTAGAGGGCAACTATTCTCATCCTTCAGCAATCAGGTCAATCTTTACAGAACACATTCCGTGTTCTAGCAGAACACACTCAATGCTGTCGATTACGAGCCACGACGCCGGGGCGGTAAGCTTGCGGCGAATCCAGTGCAGGTTAGTGCTGCATTCAGCGTAACATTGCAGGTGCTGTTGGGTTCGCTGCCACGGACTGCACTTAAACCGTCAGGGCTTGGCAGTGCAACTTCCTGCAATCGCTTCGGCATGCACACTCTGCCCACGCACCCAGTAATTCCGAGTAAATCACAATTAGTGGTTTGCGTGGTCGTTCTATCTATCACTACGCCGGGCATCTGCATTTTGTCTGAAAGCCGCTAAATTATTGCACGATTCAAATTAATTACAGATCTGCACAGAGCAAGTCAGGGGTGCCTTATTCGGGAACCCACTGCCTTCGGGATGGCATGGCATGGCTACACTGGCGCGTCGAGTTGGGGGCCAGGGGCTTGAGTCAGTTATGGCAATGACCGTACACAAGTATATAAAGCTTGCTGATCACTACTCGAAGATCGACGCTGATGTTCAAATGGAAACGTCGCTGCAAATTGTAGATCATATGCGATCATTGGGTTTCCTCGGTGAGGAAAATTTGAAAGATCGAAAGGTGATTTTGCTGAGGAGTTTCATGAAAGTCAGTTTCGACGTACCTCGGCCTGCCTGCAGATATTTAAAAATAAAAATTGTCGGAAAAATAAAAGGTGAGGTCATCAATGCCAGAGCTTCCTGAGGTTGAAACCGTACGCACCGGGCTTGTCGAAATTCTTAGGGAGCGGCCGATCATCAAGCGCGTGATTCTGAATCGCGCTGACATTCGATTTTTAATTCCGGTCGACTTGCCGAAGCGGCTAAATGGCCAAATGATTTTAGGCGTGCGCCGCCGCGCAAAGTATTTGATCTTCGAAACCCCTGAAGTTTTAATCCTGAGTCATCTTGGTATGACGGGTAGCTGGCGCTTGGCGCCATCGGGTGAAGAAAGTTCCCATGACCATTGTTACATCGAACTCGTGGACGGACGCAGACTCGCGTTTCGCGATCCGAGACGTTTTGGAATATTGGATCTTGTGGAACTAGGTGAAGAAGGCACCCATCCGAGACTCAAACATCTTGGGCCAGAGCCGTTGGATGAGCTGGCGTTCACGGGCGAAAAGCTTTTCTTGCATTCTCGTAAACGAAACGTCGCGCTCAAAACTTTTATCATGGATCAAAAGGTCGTGGTTGGTGTGGGCAACATCTACGCCTCCGAAGTTCTGTTTCGCTCAAAAATTAGGCCCACTCGCTTAGCCGGAAGATTGAAAAAAGATGAGGCCGAGGCTTTGGTCCTGGCGATCCGCGATATTTTGCGAACCGCAATTCTCGCAGGCGGCTCAACGATTCGAGATTTCAAAACCGCGAGTGGATTGAGCGGCTATTTTCAGCATTCACA
>JAYVND010000237.1:0-1858 GCA_043758635.1 Bdellovibrionales bacterium | reverse complement strand
AACAGAATTTACAGCCATCGTCGGTTGCTACGTCCCCCTCATCGTTTGATCGCGAGAAGCGCAGCTTTGAAGTCGGAGGGATTGTGGGTCGCCATATTCTCGTAGTCGAAGATAGCGATGATATGTGGCGCCTGACTGAGCTGTTTCTATCTCGTGCCGGTGCAATTCCCGAGCGCGCCATCAATGGAGTGGATGCTCTCGACAAAGCCTCAAAGCGCGACTTCGAAGCGATCCTCATGGATGTTCAGATGCCGATTATGGATGGGCTGGAAGCCACCCGTGTTCTTAGAGCGAGAGGATTTCTGAGACCTATCATTGCACTGACGACCAACTCTTACGCTGATCACGCCCGGGAATCTCTCGACGCCGGCTGCAACGAACACGTGACCAAGCCAGCAAGTGTCCCGAGTCTCATTGCAAAACTAGCGGACCACTGTGATTCCATAGACCTTGAAATGACCTTAGGCTCCGCTTTTTAAGTTCGGCCAATTCCAGGCAAGCTCCTTGGCAACCTTCTGACACATCAAAGCTCTCTCGTCTTGTGCCCGTAAGAAATTGCACTCGAGATCCGCTGTTAAAAATTTTTACAGATCCAAATACGCGCGATTTGCTAAGATGGGGTACATCGATTTCAGGGAGGAACTTTTGTCGAAGAATCTACAATGCTCGCGGGTCGTCATCCACTACAATCAGTTCGCATTCATATTTATTTTATTTGTGGCACTCGCCACGTCGTCACTGCTGCCTGCAACTGCGTTCTGCGCCGGCAACTCTCAAGCCGGCGTTGCAGCAGCCACTCAAAATATAATAACAAACAATGTTCACATGTCCAATGCGCCATCGTGGCTCAGCGGTTCGCATATGGACCGAGTTGTCGACTCGGTCCAGTCAAAAATGGAATGGGACATCCGCCGCATTTCGGTGACTTTTTACTACGATGAGCCAAGCTTTTTGAAAGCCAATCAGCTCGGTTCTTCTGCAGTTGCGATCACCCGTCGTAGCGACTTATCCGTCCACCTGGGTCCTGAAGTAAAGGCTGATAATTTTGATCAAGTCTTTGCGCACGAGTTGGTCCACGTGATCTCAATGCAAAAATACAAAGGCGCCATTCCAAATTGGCTAGAAGAAGGGCTTGCCAATCATTTAAGTCACTACGGTGCTGTTGATTACAATTGGCTCGCAAGCCAAGCTCCGATTGGCGACGTCAAAGAGCTGGTTCACCCATTCGCCGGCACTGTAACCCGTACTCGCTACATTTATATGGCATCGACTGCTTTGGCCGAGAAGATATCTGCTAAATGCGATTTCACTGAACTTTTGCGCATGAGCGTGAAGCGCAAGCTCGAAAACTATTTGGGAAATATTTGCGATATCCACGACTTGAACGGATCGTTTAAAAATTGGGTTTCGAGTCACGGCACAACCAAGGCCCAGTAATTGCGGTGAGCGAGCGGGCCGGGAGTCTGCGACCGTAATGTCTGTTAGTATAAACTAAATCCTACACTCTGAACCGGAGAGCACTTTTGAAATTCATCGCCACCGTCTTCACCTACGCCGCGATCGGAATTTCAGCTTTTTCGACACCCTCGCGCGCCGTGCAGGCATCCCCATCGCCGCCGCATGCCGACTTCTATTGCGGCACAGACTTCAGAGGCGTTTTTAGAACTGATATGGGTAGAGTCGTGTGCGCCGGTGGAGCTACGAAAGATATCACGGTCGACTCCAAAGCAACTTTTTGCATGTACAAAGCCAACTGCATTGCCTCAAATAAAAATATCGACGATGCACTTTCACAGCTCTACGGCGGAAGAAGTGTTGCTGCGCTGAGCGACGATGAAATTAACACTGCCGTCATTGC
>JAYVND010000236.1:0-1861 GCA_043758635.1 Bdellovibrionales bacterium | reverse complement strand
ATCTGCTGCTCAGCATTTTTCTTTTTCGTTGGGAGCATTTGGATCTGGATGGGCGGTAGAGGATTCAAATGGAAGGTTTAGCGCCCGGACTCAAATGTCTCGTCGAAATTCAATCAGCTATTCGCAACGGAGAAACTGTCAGGGCCGGGGTTGGCTACTATTTACATAAATCGCACCCGCATGATGAGTATGCACAACAATTGCGTGCACTGCTCTTCGCTTGGGACCAGGAGCATTCGGATTGGCGAAGCGTTCTTCACGCGGTCAAGGGCCCGCATCGGCGAGCCCTTGCCGAACTCATTTGCGCTGGTTTAGCAGGGCAATCGATCTTGAGTCAGCTCACCGAATTGCGGGAGGAGCTCGTGCGTGCCAGCGAAATGGATCTGAAGGCCTACATTGATCTTTTGCCAATTAAGATGTTGGTCCCACTTTTGCTCTTTCAGTTTCCGGCTTTCCTAATTCTACTCTTTGGGCCGCTGCTCAGTAAATTTATTCAGGAGCTCAGTCGATGAGAAAATTCTCTCTCTATATGATTTCGATCTTCAAGACTTCGGGTCCTGTTTGGAAATCGGCCCCTCTTTATGGAATTCCCGTCATTGCTATCCTCGCAATTGGGTTGCCTGGTGCACCGTCTTTCGCGGTGGAGCGTGTTTCTAAAGAATTCATCGATTCATCGGAAACTGGCGTGAGCAATTTTGACGAATTGCGTGGTCGGAGTGCAGAGGATGGTGACAGGGGACTTGGTGAGGAGCGTTCGGCAAAATATGCCGCGCTCATTCGCGCAAAATCACTTTCGAGTTTGCGCTCCGTCGTCCATAACGATCAGAAGCTTGTAGTTCAGCGCGTGAAATGTCGCACCGAGCTTGAAATGCGCCGTGTCCCAGCCTCGTGTTTCTGGGTGCTCGAAAGAGAAAGCGCACTTCATTTGCTGCCGATGATTGCAGAGATGCGCGACTCCGCATGGCTAAAGAAACTTTGTATGAGTCGAGTTGAGACGGTGAGCTCAATTTCAGAACTTGACTCTGCACTACGTGCGGAGCGTATTCCGTTCGAATGCCAAACAGCGATGAGGAGTCGAGTCGGCGATATCAGATATAAGCTCGAGTCGATCGCGCCCCAAAAATTGTTTGAAGCCCGATTCTCTTCTGACCGGGCCAACCATGATGACTGAACGAATGGATTTTATCCGTGAGGTTCGGCCCCATACGATTCGCATTCAACTACACAAGAAAATTGGCCAAGGTTTAACTTCGCATGTGTACGAAGGCGTGCGCATCGATAGCCGTGGTCTCACGTCGCAAGCCGTGGCGGTCAAGGTCACTAAAACTCGCGAAGATGTCGATGGCCTTAAAAGAGAATTTGAAACTTTAATGCAGGTCCAGTCGAAGCATCTTGTGAAGGTATTTGCCTGGGACAATCACGAAGATCAAAGTCTTCTGAGCATGGAGTTGATCGATGGGTTGAGCTTGGCCGATGTCTTCGAATCTAGTCGGCTCGACCTGGAGATGATCGAAGAAATTATCACACAGATACAAAATGGCTTACGGGCTCTCCATAAAAAGGGCCTAAACCACGGCGATATAAGTCTTGGAAACGTATTAATCAACCGTGAAGGAGTCGTAAAGCTCATTGATTTTGCAAACCCCGACCGCAATCGGGAATATGTTCATGGAACTCCACCTTATGTCGCGCCTGAGGTATGGTTAGGCGGGCAGAACTCAATTCGCTCGGATTTGTTTGCACTTGGACTGATTCGCAATGACTTACTTGCACGTCTCAAAAACAGAGGGTTCGCACCACCAGCGTCGATCGAATCTTCGAAGCTTCGATGCGAAAAAAGTGTCAATCGAAGTGATCGGAC
>JAYVND010000235.1:0-1862 GCA_043758635.1 Bdellovibrionales bacterium | reverse complement strand
TCGCGGCAAATGCGAAAGGGTTTGTCGCCGTAGTTGTGCACATATTCTGCGTAGCGCCAGCGGCAACGGAGAAGTCGAGTTGCGACCAGGTTGTCATGAGTAGTTGATTCACTCCGTTCAAGCGCACCGTCATTTTCCCCAACTTAACTGGCAACGTTCCAGCTTTCAGAGTCGGGTTCGTGAAATAGTAGAGAGTGTCGCCTGAAGCATTAGTGACTTCTTGCACGCCGACCGAGAACGTCGCGCCGCCGTAACTGATAGCACTTCCGGTGATGTCGGAATTCAAGTTAAAAGTGATCGTCTTAACTGTCGTACTTCCACTGATAGGCTTATCAACGGTTATCACTGAGGTGTCGACCGTCCCACCATTGCAAGCCGCTTCGGCAGAGTCCCAAATGGCTTTTGCAGAGGCAATCGCGCTTTTGTTGGCCGGGCCAGTCACGCCGGGAGCGTGCGACGGGTCAACCGCGCGCGCTTCGACTGCGCTTGGCGTATCGAGCATGAAAGCACTGTATGCAACACCGGAATCTGGCGATGCGAATGCACCTTTGCCGACACCACCCGGAACGTGACAAGAATTGCAAGTCACTCTGACAAAAGGATAAAAACTTTCTTGAAACGTCGATTCGAGAGCGGCATCGCATTCTTGAGCGGATGAAGAAGATAAACTCACAGAGTTTGATACAACAAAGTCACTTCCGCAGTTTTGGTAGCCAACGAGAGTTATAAGAACAAGCGCACAAATGCTTGCAGCCCGAATGTGCCCCCGACACGCCGCCACTCGGGCGGCGCTCGAAATGGAATGCAAAATATTTTGAAGGACAAACCTACGTGCCATTGAGTCCTCTGGGTTTGTGCGCGCTCCAACTCATTCTCAGGAAAGCCGATCAAAAATCAAACTGCAAGCTTCACGAGTTTGTCGAGAGTGCCATCCGAAGAGCTGTTGCCGGTCACCATCGTGTAAAGTCCTAGCTGACCAGCGAACGCAAGATAGTTAGCGAAAGCAGCCGTACCTGCAAGAATTGCGGAGCCAGCGACCGTCGAGTCAACAGCACCTTGAGAGCGGTTGAAATAACCGAGCTGGTAGTCAGTTGCCGACTTCAATGCTGGGCGAGCTGCTGGATCATACATAATCATGAATGAAACGTTTCCGGCACCACGGTCACCGGTGAAATTCGAAAGTGCCGAACTCCCGCCAGGAGCACCGACCGCTCCATCAGAGGTCACGTGGATGAAGACTTTTTTACCCATTGCTGCAGCTGTTTGCAAAACTTGACCCATCAAATACCCAGCGTTAAAATCCTGGCGATCAGTGACGCCGATTCGGTCTTGCCCGTGGTAATCATAACCACCAATTTCAAGACCGACGGCGCCAGCATTGGATTTCAGTGCGTTATAAACCATTGAACCCATGACGAGGCGATCATTTTGGCCGCGACCGAACATCGTCTGATTGGTGCCCATGCTCCAGAGAGTGCTCACAGCTGTATTTGGATCGGTACGCGGGTCGACGCCAGGATTGGCTGAATTTGCGAGAACGACGTTTTTATCCGTTGCGCATTGAACAAGTTTATTGAGCGTCGTCCCAGACGATGAATTTGCACTTGCAATGACTCGGCCCTGTTGGGAGCTGAGACTGTTCACGAGGCGCAATAGATTTGATTGTTGAGGAGCTGTCAGCTTAGTCGCCAAATTGCCGGTCGGTGCAAGAGCGTTAGTGACATCATTGATGCTATTAACCGTCAGCGGTGCTGGAGGAGTGACTAAACAAGCAGATTGCGAAACACCGGTGATCGATTCGCGCGTTCCCATCTTTGGAAGCAGCGAGCCTTGTAAACCCGCTTTAGTTACAAGGCCGGTGA
>JAYVND010000234.1:0-1864 GCA_043758635.1 Bdellovibrionales bacterium | reverse complement strand
CATGTTTGAACGCAAATTGATGTCGGGGCCTAGTTATCGACTTCGCGTGATAGGCATTGCTAAATCGAGGCCAGCCTCAAAAAGCGCCGCTAATTGTCGATTGATGCTGCAGGGCTCAGTAGATTGGCTCCCGCAATATTTGCGCTTAGATAAACAGACCATAATTACAATTTTATTTGTCAACTTTGCCGAGTGTATGTCCGGAAAACTGGAATTGTCCGAGTGCTGTAAGGCGCCAATGAAAAACGGCATGCGCCGCCAATCAAAAACGGATCACTCAAATCTGCCCAGTTGGGCTAGGAGCATCCGTAATGCCATCGTTCAAGCATCTCAAGTTGATACAATCGCCCAATTCTAGACTCGGTGTTCACTCTACAACTCTCCGATCTCGCCTCGTAGTTGACTCAACCAGTCGTCTCGCGCCAATGAGAAACGGCATACTTATCTAAGGAATCACTTCGAGTCTTTTCTCTTTATCGAAGCTGGTCTCCCGTTGATGGGAGCGGGCTTGTGGTGAGTATCTATATGTTTCAAAAGATCAGACAAATGATGCTTGAGGGCCTGAGTCAGGCTGAGATCGCGCGCAAACTTGATCTCAACCCGAAGACGGTTGGCCGGTACGCCAGATCCAATACGCCGCCACAATACAAGTCCCGCGCGGAGTCCACCCGTGCAGATGAGTTCATGGCCTATCGTGAAAAGGTTGAGAGCTGGGTGCTCCGCACTCCGCTACTCACAGACCGCGAGGTCTACGAGCTACTACTTCCCGAAGGTTACGCCGGTAGCGAGCGCACCGTGAATCGCCGGATGCACGCGATTCGCGTCAAGAAAGATGAAGAACGGTTCTTCGAGCAGGAGTATGCGCCTGGCGAACAATCTCAGTTTGATTTTAAGGAAGAAGTAACGCTCCCTTTTTGGGGCGGCGAGAGAGTCGTGCAGTTGCACTTCGGAACCCTTCCGTTTAGCGATGCGTGCCTGGTACGCGGATATCCGTTTAAAAATTACGAATGCTTTATTGATGGCGTCCATGAGTTCTTTCAAGCGCTTGGCGGGATGACGGAAAATATTCGTTTCGATAATTTAAGTCCGTGCGTGAAGAAAGTAATGAAGGGTTCTGAGCGCCTTTACACGGATGATTTTAAGCGAGCTATTAGTTATTACGGCTTCGGTCTTTTGCCATGTCGACCCGCGAAGGGTTCCGACAAGGGTGATGTCGAGCGCGACATACGCACCTTTGCTTCAAGAATTAAAAACCGTGTGAGCCACGAGGCTATTACTTTTAAGGACTTCAACCACTTAAATACTTGGCTAGCTGAATTTATGACGGCACACCGATCAGCGAGCACGACGGAGAGGCTCGCTGTCGAGCAGTCAAAGCTCAAGCGCCTGCCGCCGAAAGACAACGATGCCCTTTGCAAAGTGAGCATCCTGACGGCCGGCCCCCACGGCGCCATCAAATTTGGAAAATCATTCTACTCGGTCAGTGATAGTTGGATCGGAGAAGACTGCCGGGTTGTTGTCGGTGCCTACAACGTTGAAATCGCACTTCACCGACCGCACGTTCCGGCTCCATTTGAAATCCACCCACGTATGGTCGATGGCCAGCACAGTCTGCTTCTCAAACACGTGTTGCCATCGCTCGTGCGTAAACCACACGCAATGGTTCGCTGGGCGCACCGAGAAATTTTGTTCCCAATGGAGATCTGTAGGAAATTTTATAAGAGCTTGCAATCACTCGACTCCAATAATGCTGAGCGTGAGTACTTGCGCTCAATCAATCTTGTTTTGCACTGTCCATTAAATGAAATCATTGCCGGCATGGAGCTGGTTTTAGAAGGAGGGAGTGAGAACCTGTTCGAGTCTT
>JAYVND010000233.1:0-6029 GCA_043758635.1 Bdellovibrionales bacterium | reverse complement strand
TCAGTATATTTCATTCGCGACTGCAAGATGCTACGTCGGCGCCCACGAGACGATCGGTGCTCAGAAAGCCCTCGCTCAAAATAAATACAAACAGTTATTGGCCGTCCCCGTTTTTAAAACTCTGTTTGGAACGGGTTGGTTCAAACTTGGAGATCCAACGATTGGTGACTTCAATTCAGAATATCCTCAGGATGGAAGTGTCGTTGATTCGGCAACGTTCGTCGGCGCGAGGATTAAATTCACGGCAAACATTCTAAACGTTAAAGTTCCATTTTTAGGTTCGACCGGTGGAGACTCCAACACAGGTGTTGCCAATATCAGCTCTTATCTCATGCGTGAAGTCAGCACGGCCGAATGCCGTGAAGACTTTGATCGCAATCGTTTCGTTAAATTGAAAGCGCTCGCAGCCGAATACAAAGGTGCTCCAGCTCAGACATCAGCTCTCATGCCGGATAACGGGTGCTGATATGATTAAAATTAATTTGGTTCAACCGACTGCCTCCGAAATCTCGCTTCCGTCAATGAACTCAGAGAGCGGAATGGCGACGATCGAAACGATTTCTCTATTGGTTATTTTCATCATCATGATCAGCTATACGTTTGGCGCTTTTGGGATCATCCATACTGGAATTCTCAACTCTATTGCAGCTCGTACCTACGCATTTGAAACAATGAGAAATCGCTCAAATGTCACGTACTTTCGCGACACGAATGGCTCTGAATTTCGACAGTACCAAACTATTGGCGCTCGACTACATACTATCCGTTCAGAGCTCGATCTCGCATCATCAACAGCGTTTGTTCCGACAGAACGTGCGATGCAAATGGGTTTGGGCGGAACGGCTGACGTCAGTCGTGACGTGACTATCCATATGGAAAAGGTACCGACAATTGTAGATGGCAAAAGAAATTCGTTGATTGAAGTGAATCCGGTTTGGGTGATGACCCAGTACGGAATCTGCATCTCAGCGAAGTGTGTGAGATAGAGACCGGGGACGGAATCTGAGGCGGTTTGGTTAGAGAACTTGGGGATAAAGTTGGGGATGTACTATGAATTCGAATGAAACTCGAACACTCTGGATATCGGTTGGCGCGGCACTGTTCGCGATCATGCTTCTTTATAGCTGGTCGAACGAACAACGAACTGCCATGGCCAAAAAATACGGTTCAACCAAACGAGTCGTCGTTGCGGCTCAAGATATTGATGAAATGGATAGCATAGATGAGTCCAAGTTGACGGTCATTGATCTTCCGGTCGACTTCATTCAGCCCGGTGCTATCTCTGAAGCCGATGTGGCGGTCGGCCAAGTTGCTGCGGCTCCGATCAAGAAAAACGAACAGATTCTGCAAACAAAACTTTTGCTCCCTGGTGCTGAGACTGGCCTTTCGATGGAAGTTTCTCCGGGAAAACGCGCGATCACTTTGCCGATCGACGACATGCGTGGCGTCTCGCGCTTGTTACGTCCCGGTGACCGTATCGACATCATTGCAGCCCTAGATTATGGGAAGGGCGTCGACTCACGCCGCGAAGTTCGTACGATACTTCAAGACGTCGTGGTGCTCGCCACTGGTCTTAACATTTTGAATAAAATTCCACGTCGCTTTGAATTAGATGCGAACGGAAAAACGGTAAACAGAATCAATTTGAGCGCGAGCACAAGTTTTACTTCCATTGTTGTGGAAGCAAAGCCTGAAGAGGCACAGCAGCTGATTTACATTCTCTCAACTTCGCCTGGCAACTTATTTACGGTCCTGCGGCATCCGAACGATCGACTTCAGGCACCGACTCGCTCGGTGACAGTCGAAGATCTCTTGGCAAAGCCGGCAATTATCCGTGCACCCGCAGCCATGCCGCAAGCGATGACACAGCCACAACAACAAGCACCTGCTCCGCCGGCACAGAATCGACCGCCGACACGCCTGCCTCAGAAAAATGGCAAATTCGAGGAGATTTAATATGAGCCGTCTTGTGAATCCGGTTTTGGTTCCTATTTTAATCTCGACGTTGGCGTTATCGTCGTGGTTGGGTTCGTCGATTGCGCTCGCCCAAGGCCCTTCGGTGATTCAAGCGGCAACTGCCGCTTCACCGCCGTCATTGGATGCTGACCAACTGCCGGATGCGCCACAAACCAACGACACCACGATCGTCAAAAAAGCAGATCCAAAGCGTGAGAAGAGATTGCAGCTGTTCATTGGAATTGAAAGCCAGGAGCCAGTTCCCTATCTTCCTCCGGACGCTAAATTCAAGGGCGATTTCAAGAAAGTCACCAAGCTCGCGGTCGACCGCGAACGGAGCGTTTTGCGCTTTCAGCCAACTGCAGATGGTATTGCAACTTTGACCATTGAAGATGCAAAAGACGTGAAACTCTATGAGTTTCGTTTGATCGTCGGTAAGAGCACACTCACAAAAACCGCGCAGGAAATTCAGACTCTTTTATCGGATATTGAAGGTATCACAATTAAAATCATCAACAACCGCGTGGTTGTTGATGGCCAGGTCCTATCACCGCGCGATATGAACCGTATCATCACGGTGATCTCCCAGTATGGTGATTCGCTCGCATCAAGTCTCGTCACCCTCTCGCCGATTGCACAGCGAAAAATTGCACAAGCCATCTGGAACGACATCAATGTCACTGAGATCACCGTTCGTGCGGTGAATGATAAATTTATTCTCGAGGGACAAGCTTCAGACGAAAAAGAAAAAGAGCGGGCCTTTAATATCGCCGAACTCTACGTTCCAGATATCATTAAAGAAGTCGGAGAGAAAGACGGAACGATCGTCAAAATCAAAAAATCCTACGTTTTAAATCTCATTCAGGTAAAAGCGTCTGCGCCTAAAGATCCAGGAAAAATCATTCAACTCGTGATTCACTATGTTGAGCTGAATAAGAATTATGAAAAGAGTTTCAAATTTCAATTCACTCCGACATTGGCCGATAATTCGCAGGTGAGTTTTTCCAACAGTTCGTCGACCGTGGGTGGCGTTGTGAGTTCGATCACCGGGATCGTCTCGAATTTACTACCAAAACTCAACTGGGCCAAAACGCATGGGCACGCACGCGTGCTGCAAAGCTCAACGCTTTTGGTGCTCGACGGACAGAAAGGTGAGATCAAAAATACAATCAAAATTCCATACGCGACTGTTAACTCCCAGAACCAATCTTCGACGAGCTTCGAAGAAGCAGGTCTCATCGCCAACATCACACCTGCTATTTTCAATCCGCGTTCGGATAGCATTCGAATTAACATGGACTTTGCGCTAAAGAGTTTATTGGGCCAAACGGCTTCTGGACCAATGGTTTCGAACAGCTCGATGCAGACCGTGGTGATCGTGCGAAGTGGGCAGAGCGCTGCAGTTGGAGGTGTTATCTCGAGCACAACTAGCACGGACTTCAACAAGCTGCCAACATCGAACGCCACCGATCCGATCATCTCTTTATTTGCGTCGAAAGCATTCCAACGCAACCAAAGTCAGTTCGTTGTCTTTGTCACTCCGATTATTAAATCAAGTGCGAGCCAAGGTGCTGAGAAGGTCAAAGCAAAGTTTAAGCTCCGCGACTAGACCTGTTTCTCTACCTATGGCCACTTCCTGTTAGGCGCGCTTCAACCGATAAGCATATGCGAGGTTGTGCATGGCAGTGAATCCGAATTCTCATATTATTGCGGTTACGGGCGGAAAAGGCGGCGTCGGCAAGAGCGTGTTCAGCGCGAACTTGGCGATGGCGTTCTTAATGGAAATGAAAGCACCAACGCTTTTGGTGGATCTAGATGCACAGAGTTGCGGTGATCAAAACGTAATTTTGGGTTTACGAGAACCTAGAACGATGGCAGATCTAGTTTCGTACACCTCTGCAATCACGCCGCAATCGGTGAACGCGATCGTCACGATGCATCCGGGCTCCAACCTTGCTTATATCGGCGCGGTGCGAACACGAGAAGAAACTCTAAGTGTGGGGGCCGAAACTGCGGTGAAGCAGCTCGAGGCCCTTTCGAATATTTATAAGTTTATCATCGTCGACGTCGGCTGCAATCTCACCGCTCTCCAACTTCAGGTGATTGAGAAAGCAACGACCCTCTTAATGATTACGACACCTGAAGTTTTAGCGGTCAATCAAACGGCTCGGCACATGACCGATCTTTTTGCCGCGAACTTGCCGACCGACATGATGCATATTATTGTAAATAAGGCGAGCGCAACGGGCATCGCGCCGCAATCGATTGGACAGACTTTTCGCAAACAAATTCTTGGTGTCATTCCGCAAGACGACGTGTCGGCATCGAATTCACTCCAGCGTTCAACGCCCTTCGTTCTCACGGCTTCAAAATCACCCATTTCGGCAGCGTACTTTGATATTGTTCGTCGCCTCACTGGCGGAATTTTGCAGCAGTTGAAATCAATGGCCCGTCCGCAGACTTTGAAAATCAAAGGCGAAGTCACCAAAGAGGCATTGAATTCGGGCAACCGTGCAAAAGGTGCCACAAAAAATGTCGACCCACGTACCGCTTTGAAATTGATGATTCATAATGAGCTTATCAAGGCGATGGATTTAAAAAAGAATTTGACCGACACGCAAGATGATCCTGAAAAAGAAGCCGAACTGCGACGTAAAACAAATGCTGTTATCGCTCAGCTCGTGGATAAAAATGCGGCGGGACTAGGTCGCGATGAGCGCTCGGCCGTCATTAACGAAGTCTTGGATGAGGCTCTCGGACTGGGTCCTCTCGAAGAGCTCTTAGCCGATGCAGCTGTGACCGAGATCATGGTCAATGGTCACCAGCGAATTTATATCGAAAAAAACGGAATTGTTCAGCAGAGCCCGGTGCTCTTTACTTCGAATTTTCACTTGCGCAAAGTCATCGAGCGAATCGTCGCTCCGCTTGGACGTCAAATCAACGAGAGCATGCCGTACGTTGATGCGCGCCTTAAGGATGGAAGTCGAGTGAATGCGGTGATTGAGCCACTTGCGATCGATGGACCCGCCGTTACGATTCGTAAATTTAAAAAGACGCCGACAAATCCAGAGACCTACGTCAATGAGTGGAACGCCTGTACATTCAACATGATGGAATTTTTGCGCATCTGCGTTTTGAATAAATTGAATGTGATTATTTCTGGCGGTACCGGATCAGGTAAGACAACTTTGCTGAACACGCTTTCTGGATTTATTCCCGTGAACGAGCGCATTGTGACGATCGAGGATGCGGCCGAGCTTGCGCTCAAACAGGATCACGTGGTTCGCCTCGAGACCCGACCCGCAACTGCCGAGGGCAACAATGCAGTGACGATTCGCGATCTTGTGAAGAACTCCCTTCGTATGCGTCCCGACCGAATAGTTGTCGGAGAGTGTCGTGACGGAGCCGCACTCGATATGTTGTCGGCGATGAGCACTGGTCATGATGGTTCGATGACAACTGTCCATGCGAACAATCCGAAAGAGGCCATCGGTCGTCTCGAAACGCTTTGCATGATGGCGGGAATGGACCTTCCAATCAAAGCCATCCGTGAACAAATCGCGGGCTCGGTGAATTTAATCGTACAGATTCAACGTCTCTCAGATGGAACCCGGAAGTTGATTAGTATCTCCGAAGTTCAAGGCATGCAGGGCGAGGTCGTCACCCAGCAAGAGGTTTTCCGCTACGTCGAAAAAGGTTTTGATAAAAACCGCAAAATCGTCGGGCAATTCCAAGCAACGGGTTTAATTCCAAAGTTTATTGAGAAATTTGAAAGACGCGGACTCATCATTCCGAAGTCACTCTTTTCAAACGAAGGCCAGCAGACTCCAATGGCAAGTGCTCCTGCGACGGCTGCGCCAGCGACTTCAGCGAGACCATCGATTGCGGGGCACTCGGCAGCGACTCCTGCAGGAACGCAAGTTTCTGGAACAACTGCAGGTCATATGTCAGTCCAGTCGTCAGTCCAGTCGTCAGGCCAGTCGTCAGGCCAAACATCGAGTCATACTTCGGCCATCAAAAAAGTTCCCGGGGGAACTCGATGAATAAACTCGTCCTCTTTTTTGCTAATGACT
>JAYVND010000232.1:0-1865 GCA_043758635.1 Bdellovibrionales bacterium | reverse complement strand
GATCGGCCTTCTCGGCACTGCTATTTTTTACTTCTTAGTCTTCTTTAAGATTGGAAATCTCTCGCCGACAGGTTTCAACACGGTCGTGGTGGATCGATTTTACCTTCAAGGCTTCGTGCTGCTGGCTTTTGCGGCGGCCTCTGGTGCACGTGCCTTGATTGAGTTACGTCACTTCAAGGCATTTAAGATTCGAATGGCCGTGGTCTCGATCGCTGGCATTTTTTTCGTCATTAATTTTTACTGCTATTGGGACGCGAATTCGAAAGCAAGCTCCACGATGATTGAAGACAACGCGGCGAATTTGCTCCGGATGGCAAATAAAGCACAAGCAGTGTTCCTCACACAATCGGACACCGAGCTCTTCGCAATCCAGTATTGCCAAGAAGTCCTTAATCTCTATCCTGATATACTCGTGTTCCCTGCTGCCAGTATGTCGATTGAGTGGCGGCGGGCCTCGCTTGCGAAACGTCGATATCACTTTAGCGTCCCTAACGTTCGGCAAGATATGACGAGTGACCAAGTCATCGATGAAACATTAAAAGTGATCACACGCCAGGCAGGCGTTTTAGTTTCATCAGGCTTTCTTAATAAGCCATTTGAAATCACGTTTATGGGATTGGGACGGCTCTTGAAACCAGGAATTGGGCTAAGGTTTGACCTCGATTCGCTCAAATTGATTGAACAGAGGCAGTTTGTGAAAGAAGCACCATTGCCGCCACCTTGGCGCGAAGACATCGCTATGTTTACTCAGTACGGATTTTTTGACTACGGGCGCGCGATAGATGCCATCGGCCATCGCAACTTCAATCAAGCAAACAGCTATCTCCAGGAGTCGCTCAACAAGGTTCCATTTTTCATCCCGGCCCAAAAGAAACTTTGTGAGCTCCGGCGCGAGATGGGTGCTCCACCCGAAGCTTGTCTTGAAAAACTCGAAGCGATGAAAGAATTCAACGCTTCACCCTATATCTATTTTTAGGGATTCACGCCATTTCATCTGCAGTGGCAAATTCGAAGGCGGGTTTGTCATCACGAATATCAACGCGAACGGGGCCGCCACGCTCAAGGTGGCCAAATAAAATTTCGTCAACGAGCGGCTTCTTGATATGCTCATCAATCGTTCGCGCAAGCGGGCGAGCGCCGTAAAGTGGGTCAAAGCCTTTCTTCGCAAGCCACTGAATTGTTTCGTCGGTAACTTCAAGTTCGATTTTCTTTTTTGCAAGTTGCTTTGCAAGCTCAAGCACAAATTTTCGAACGACTTGCTCAATCACTGGCTCCGGCAATTTATCAAAGTGAAGAATCGAATCTAGGCGATTTAAAAACTCTGGCGTGAACGCGCGTTTGATGGCCTCCATCGATTTGTCGACGTTCGTGCCCGGGTTAATTCCGACACTTGATTTTTGCGCGTCGGCGGCACCGGCGTTGGTCGTAAGCACAACGATAACATTTCGGAAGTCGGCGACTTTGCCGTGGCTATCGGTGAGCGTTCCGTTGTCCATCACTTGCAGCAGAATATTGTAAATGTCGGGATGCGCTTTTTCGATCTCGTCTAGCAGCAGGACGGCATAGGGATGCTTAGTGACGGCCTCTGTAAGAAGTCCGCCTTCCTCAAAGCCGACGTAACCCGGAGGTGAGCCCACGAGGCGCGAGACTGAGTGCTTCTCCATGTATTCCGACATATCAAAGCGCAAGAAGTGGTTTCCCATAAAATGCGCGAGTTGCTTGCACGCTTCTGTTTTACCGACACCAGTCGGCCCAGCGAACAAGTACGAGCCAATCGGTTTGTTTTCTCTCGCGAGTCCCGTGCGGGACAACTTTACTGCCGTTGCGAGCGCTTCGAGTGCCTTGTCCTGGCCGAAAACAGTCGA
>JAYVND010000231.1:0-1865 GCA_043758635.1 Bdellovibrionales bacterium | reverse complement strand
ATTGGCCCGCTGTCATTTGGCTCTTTATTGCGGGCATTTGCGCAGTGATTGTTCTTTTAATTGCGCTAGCCCTGCGTCGCTCGGCGCGCCTCAAAAAGTTGCGCACTTGGCTCACGCTCAATCAGTCGGCACTTTCGCCTTTCAATCAGTTCAATCGTGACTTACGTATGTTGAGTAAGAAGATACCCGCGGGCCGAGATTTCCGTCCATCCGAGTCAGAAGAGTATTTCACGGAGCTTGACCGAGCATTCCGTTTTTACCTAACGCGCGAGTTAGATATCTACGCGATCCATGCAAAACCAGGAGTTTTGCTTCGCGACCTGAAGCGAGTTCATCCGGACTTGTATCGCGATCACCAACGCAATCTCAGTTTCGTGTTCAAAGAGATTGGAGAGTTGCAAAAAATCTCAAGCGCCAAATCCAGTACAGAAAGTTCGGCTGGGACTGGGATTGGGGCTGGGGCTGGTTCGTCGGTTGAAACTATGGCGGCGCACTCGCGTGGGGCTCCTCCTCGCGGAGCCGAGTCTCACGCGAAAACCGGCTCAGTCGCCGACGCTCAGCAGTTGAGCGAAAAATGTCGTGGACTTGCAGATTTGATCGATCAGCGTGAAAAAGAAAAGGCGAGGGGGCGCTAAACAATGTTAATTTGGGCGACTCCTTGGGCATTTCTACTTTTAATTCCGATCATTGCCGCACTCGTCTGGTGGTTCTGGAGCGACCGGCGTCGCAGACCGACCTTTCAATTCTCATCATTGGGGTTCAGCAAAGTCATTCGGCCAACATTTCGAGCGCGATTGAAGTGGCTTCCGAACTTACTTTACGCCGCGGCATTGATCATCGCCGTCATTGCGTTGGCTCGTCCGCAGCGCGCCGATACCAAAGTCAAAAAGAACGTTGAAGGCATCGACATCATGATCGTGATTGACGTGTCAGACTCGATGGCAATCGAGGATTTAACCCCCAATCGGATTGAAGCCGTAAAAAACGTTGCCAAGCAATTTGTCGAAAAACGAGTATCGGACCGTATCGGTTTGATCATTTTCTCGGGAGAATCTTACACGCGAGTTCCCCTCACGCTTGATTATCCGATGCTTTTGCAGAGCCTAAAAGATGTGGCAATCACTCCAAACATCAAGATGGGGACGGCAATCGGCGTCGGCTTAGCAAACGCGGTGGCACGCCTTCGAGATTCGACCGCGAAGAGTCGAGTGATTGTCTTTTTAACCGACGGCGAAAACAACACCGGAACGATCGATCCCGAAACCGCGCTCGACATGGCCAAAGGCTACGGTTTGAAAATTTACTCGATCGGTGCTGGGGTCGATGGGGACTCTCAACTTCCAATTATTGCGACCGATGTGTTTGGTCGAAAAACAAAACGCTATCAGCCGATTCACAGCACGGTCAATAACGAGCTCCTTGGAAAATTCGCTAGCGAGACCGGTGGAAAATTCTACCGAGCTGGCGATACGAGCACTCTTAAAAAGGTATTTGACGATATTGACCGCCTTGAAAAAACCAAGATCGACACCAATTCGTACACCAAGTATGCGGAACTCTTTCCGCCTTGGCTCGCCTGGTCGGTCGGACTTACAATTGCCGCGATTTTCTTGTCACAAACTCTTTTTCGGAGAGTGCCGTGATGCGTTTCGGAAATGTGCAAGCCTTTGCTTACCTTTGGTTGGTTCCGATTATTTGGATTGCGGCGCTTGCATTTGAGCGGCAGTCGCGAAAAAAATTGGCCGCTGCTTTCGGACAAAAGGTCAGTCCATTCTTGACGGCTTCAGTCTCACTGAAGCGCCGAAAATTAAAGCTCGCGATGAAGCTTCTGGCCCTCGCGTTTTTCATTCTCGCATTGGCGCGCC
>JAYVND010000230.1:0-1870 GCA_043758635.1 Bdellovibrionales bacterium | reverse complement strand
GCACTTCGGAAACTGCGGTGCGAGTTCAGACACGATATTTGCGGCGCGCTCGTAAGTTCGGTTTAAAAAATGCACTCGTCTTGCCCGGTCCATCCCGGCCGCAACGCCGGCCGCTCGCGCGGCGCCCCCAGCGCCGAGAACGAGAATGTCGGCTTCGTAAATTTGCACTCCCGCTTCGGTAAGTGATTCGCCGATGCCGTACACATCCGTGTTGTGTGCTGTCCATTTCTGATTCTGCAAATGGAGAACATTGGCCGCGCCGGCCGCCCTCGCGTGCGGTGACACCATGTCTGCCGCATCCAATGCTGATTCTTTATGAGGAACGGTGACGTTGCAGCCAACAAAAAATGGGTCTTGCGAAAATTCGAAAAGGCACGTCGTTAGGTTCGATGGCTTTACTTCGGTCGCTTGATATTTGAGCTCAAATCCAGGCGCACGCCGGCTCAGAAATGCAAAGATCTCTGGCGACAGTGAGTGTGAGATAGGTGAGCCAATCACGGCCGCGTTTATTCTCATTTTGTCAATTCGTCCAACGTATCGAAAAACTCTGGATATGAGATTCCAACGCATTCCGAGCCTTCGATCGTGCTTTCACTGCTAGCCACAAGAGTGGCGATGCTAAACGCCATGGCGATCCGGTGATCATGATAGCTGTTGATCACGGCCCCTTTCAATTTTTGCGGACCAACAATTCTAAAGCCGTCTGGGCGAGTCTCGATCACTGCACCCATGGCTCTTAGGTTTGTGGCAACGGCTTCAATACGATCTGTTTCTTTCACGCGCAACTCTTCGGCCCCAGTTACTTCGGTGATGCCATGGGCTTGCGTTGCGAGAACGGCGAGCATCGGCAATTCATCAATCAAAGACGGAATTTCGCTTTCTTCAATTTTGATTCCTCGCAGCGGCCCTGGCGTGATGCGAATAGTTCCCATAGGCTCGGGGATCTCTTCTGTCGTAATCATTTCGACTTTAGCACCCATCTTTTCGAGCGCACGAATAAAACCGATTCGGGTTTTGTTGAGTGAAACGTTGTGCAGTTCAAGTTTGGAGCCAGGAACCATACACGCTCCGGCCAACCAAAAAGCAGCGGTCGATGGATCGCTCGGGACGTTAAGTTGATTGGCAGTAAATTTTTGACCGCCCGGGACTTTGATTTCATCGGCATTCGATTGAACACGCACACCGAAATGATTGAGAAGTCGTTCGGTGTGATCGCGGCTATGTATCTCGCCGTGGATACGAGTCGTTCCATCCGCCTGCAGAGCGGCTAAAACGATCGCCGTTTTAATTTGGGCACTCGCAATCTTTAATTCGTAGTCGATCGCTTTCAATTTGTGACCGCTCACTTTGAGCGGAGCGTAATCGCCACCCGTTAGCGTAAACTCGCCGCCCATCAAGCGAAGCGGTTCGGCCACGCGTCTCATCGGTCGCTTCGTCAGCGACGAATCACCTGTCATCTCAGCGGTAAAACCTGGAATTCCACAGAGGACACCCATGAGTAAGCGCATGGTGGTGCCAGAGTTTCCGCAATCGAGAATTTCTTTTGGTGACTGCAAGCCGCGCTCACCTAAACCAGTTACGTACGTCTTTCGAACGCCGTCTTCGAATTTGTTCTGGATGTCTGCGCCCATTTGTCGAAGACAGCTCGCCGTTGAATTGACGTCTCCGCTGTTGAGAAGATTGGTGATAACTGTGGTCCCGATCGAAAGCGCCCCAAAAATGAGTCCGCGATGCGAAACAGATTTGTCGCCGGGAATCGTGGGTGAACCAATGAATTTTTTAGCTGGCTTAACCACACGGTTGGACATTAATTCTCCTCCGATAAATCTCAGATCGCTTCAGGTTCGCCGATCATGGGAAGTTGGACAAG
>JAYVND010000229.1:0-6050 GCA_043758635.1 Bdellovibrionales bacterium | reverse complement strand
TTCGCCTACGTTTTGATCGTAGCCTGTTGAAAATTTCCCAATTTCGTAAGTGATGCCTTCGTAGGTCAGGATCGATCCTGAATGATCGTAAACACCCTTCACGTAAGACTCAGAGACCGTAAATGAAATGGCGCCTTCAACACTTGAACATGTGAGAAGCTGGGTTGCAGCGGGCGGAGTCAGCTGTGCCAGAGTTTGGGCAGGATACTGAGCCGCAGCAAAGGCGCCTGCGGGCATGATAGAGAAAATCACAGCGAGGCATGAAAACAGATTGGATTTCAGCACGAGAACTCCTTCGAATCGGCTGGGATAGCGATGAACGTTGCGCCGAGTCTGCGCGACACACCCTTTGAGAGTGCATCACTCGATTGGCTTTTAACGTACATATTGCTGCCGATTTCTAAAGGAGTGGAGAGCAATCATTGTGCCGGGCTTATCCGACGCGAAGAGGAGTTCAGACCGGAACTCCTCGAAATTCCGACAAAAAAAGCGTCAGTTGTGAAAACACTACAGAAAATACCTTTTTCAACTTTTTGATACTGATCTTTGTGACAGATATTTCAGATACCGATATTTAATACCGATTGTTCGGACCAGATGTCGAACGACACAACTGCAACGGCAACCGCAACTCCATTCAGAGTCTATTTACTTCAGATCCTCTTCCTCGGCGGAGCCATAGCGAGAAAGATCAAGTATTCCATTGTTGATGGGATCCGCCGTTAAGAAAAAGTTTTGGAACCAATCGTTGTGTTTCCAGAAGTCAGGACTTTGACGTGAGATCGAGTAGCGATCAAGAAAAGCAGACTGTTCGGCTTGAGAAGAGAGTGCCTCGAGCGAATTGAGAAACGCACCCGAATCCTTAAGGCTCACAACAAAATAACGGTTTGGATAACTTGTGATGATGCCAGGTGAGGCAATCAACGAGTCTTCGTCCGTCTTGCGGTAGTTGTTTTCGAAACTCGCAAAAACCATATTCCGGTGTTCACGATTGCGAATGAGAGTGTAGACGCGGTCATGTGATTCATCGATCACAACCCGCAGCAAAGCCGCGTCGTCGGTGAATTGCGGGTAGGGCTTCTCTTTAGCTTCATGACCGGTGAGCTTTGCCAATTGAGTTTCAAACTCCTGAACGCTCGTGATATTCGCCGGTATAGGCGAAAGCGGCTGAGACTGAGCGGCGTTAAAAGCATCCGCTCGCCCGCGCACGGGACCAGCGAACCGAGTGGCATAAAGCGCATTCATAAACTGATTTTTCGCGTTGAACCAAGTGGCTTGCGAATTCGCGTTTTTGAAATCGCCATCGTACTGGATTGCAACCGGATGAAGCGGGTTATGTGCGAACATTTTCGTTTCCTGAAAAACCATCAAGCTACCTTGAATAAGTTTGCCGCGATTGAAAAAGTCGCGAAGCGGGCGGCGAACCGGCGCCGGAAGAAAGTTCAAATAGTTCTCTTCAGCTTCGGCACGAATCAGACTCATGTACTCTCGGGTATCCACCTGGTGAGTGAAGTTGCCAAAAACATCAAAGCCTACGACAAGGTCATAAACAATTCGCTCCATCAGCGGGTAATCCAAAACGAAAGCAGTTTTAGGGATCTCGCCAACCGCTCCCCGCAAAACTTGCGCACTGTCGTAGTGGCGCAAAACAGTGAGAAGCGCATTTGGATTCGTCTTATCTCCATCCCAAATATCCGCGACTGAGTAGCCGTTCGGGTGATCCTGAGTCATCTTAAGATCGCGGAGCTGGCGATATTTATTTCGAACGTTAAGAACTGTGATCACGTGGGCCAAGCTCGTCGCGGAGAGCTTGTGATCGCTTCCTTTTTCGGCGGGGAGTCTGAGATACGGAAAAGTTGAAGCCGCGTACGCCGGATCGTTAACAAAAAAGTCGGTCTTTGGATCCATGAACATCACATAAAACTGTTCGTTGATAACGTTAACGGCTTCTTGTCCGCGGCAGACTGGGCCTTTGATGAATGTCATCACTGTATATTGAGCGTCATCGAGTAGCCACTGGTAGCGTGCCTTTGCGGGAATATCTTGAAAGGTGGCAAACGGATTTGATGCACTCGCATCATCACGGGACGGAGGATGTTGCACCGACCATTCGCTTGAATCGAAGAGTTCTTTCCATCGAGCGAGTTTCTTTGGACCTAGTTCGTAGACGACGTGACTCTTATCGACGATTGTCTGATTGATTGGTTCGATGCAGTACCAGAATTGACCTTTACCTGGTGCATCCCACGGACGGCGCGTTGGGAACTCGGTGGAACTTTGGCTACAGTCAGTGCTTGAGCGAACAAGTCTAAAAAAGCGCGAGTGCGGTGAATCTTCCAAGTGGAGATGAGCTAAGAACAGATGTTCGTAGAGGTAACGAGCAACGAGCTGCGACTTTGGATCTTGGTTGTTAAGATAAGATTCAACAAAGCGGAAGACTTCTGGAACGTGCAAGAGAGTCTGCGTCGGGCCGGGCGCACCCATGCCGAGCCAAGTTTCGATGACCTGTGATTGTTGCGCTGAGAGCGGCGGGAGGCCGTAAGGCATTCCAGAATCGACATGTGCTTGTAAAAACGCAGTCACCTCGTCGCGTGTGCCGGGGCAAGTGTGGCTTTCTTCGACTCGAAGTTTAGGACGAAGGCTTGCATGCTCTTGGCGCAATTTAATGAGTGGAAGCAGAATCGAATCCATCGGCGTCTGATTGGCAGCAGGAAGGACGTCAAAAAAGTTCCTACCGCGCCACTGTTCGGTGGTTTTCGCGTCAACTGCGAAACGCGAGGGTGGGATCGAAGTTTTTCGACTTGGGTTGTAGAGCAACTCTTTGGTCGCTCCGCGAGTCACGCCTTCGTAAGCCGTGAGATTCAATTGGCAGGGAGCAATGTTACAACTGTGACAAGCGACGCAGCGTTGATTAAAAATCGGCTGAACATTCTGCGAATAGAAATCTGGCGGTGCCGAGCTGCTCATCGACTCTGTTTTGAGCCGGGATTGACCGATGAGTGCAGTGATCGACGTAACGAAGACCACCATAAGTATAAATGCAAATCCGATAATGACTCGAAGCTCGGGCTTTTTCAAAGTCGCGTCCTTGGTAAATCAGTTTCTTTAAACATTTTAAATATCAATCAGGCTCGCGCGGAAAATGAAACCTAGGTTTTGCTCGGGCCGACACCTACAGATTACGTTTGATTTCGATGAACTACGAGCATTGAGCCAGCCAAGGTCTAGGTCACTTGCAAACTCTGCTTGGCGGGTCAGTTCCTCTTCATAGGCAAGGTCTGTGCTTAACGAAGTAAAAGGACCAGCATTGAATCCCCTTGTCGAAAAGCTTTGGCGAGGAAACAATCGACTTGGGGTTCAAAATTCTCGAAAGTGCGGAGGGCGCATGAAATACTTAATCCTCATCTGTTTCGGATTTTTGAGTGCCTGCGCGAGCTCTCCGAACCTCGAGCCACCAAAGAATTTTACTTCAAGTGAATGTCGCAGCGACTTTTCCGCAGCCCACCACCTGCCGACTGAAAAACAGCTCAATCAAGTCACGAGGCTATTTAGCGATGACTGTTACCAAGAAGTGATCCAGCTGGGTCGTTACATTCGGGCACAGAATCACGACAAATTTTATTCAGTCTCAAGCGAATTTCTAGAGCTCTTTGTTCCCGAAGGGGCGGTCACGCCATACGTCTTAGAGTCTTACGAACGTGGATATCTCAGTTTGTTGATCTCACTCAGTCATTTCAATCTGAATCAGCCAGAACTCGCTGCAATAGAACTGCGCCGAACCAATTCCGAAGAGAAGGCGATTCTCTACAACTATGGCGATGACCCAGTCCTCACTCTTCTGCAGGCCGCCATTCTCGATCGAGTTCATCCAGAAGAAGCGCGACCATTTTGGAAAAAATTCTCTGAATTTAAAATTGAATCTGAAATTCAAAAATTTGCAATCAACCGGATCAGGGAGATTGACGCCAACTCTACCACTCCTGTTCGCTGGAAGATTTATAGCTGCGGTAGGCTTCCGGATTACGACTGGCAGTTGTCGCTTTGGCAATTTTATAGAATCTCACCGACAAGTATTTATCCCGTTAGTCACGCGGAGGAAGCAACACTCACACTATCGACTCAGTCTTGGAATAAAAAGATCATTGGCAAATACAAATCTGGTTATCATCCATATTTATTTGCTAAGAGCGTGATGCGTTTAACTACAGGAATTGCATACGGGGTGGTGGGAGTCGCAAGTGGGGCGACGATTGGCTTGGGCGGCTGCGTGGTAGGTGCGAGCTCCAAAAATGACACTGGAGAACTTTGCAAAGTCTCGCTCGAAGCCGGCGGCTTCTTGATCTCAAAATCAGCAGATCTTGTAAGCTTCACGTTGAAGCCTGACTTACGGCGCTGGAGTGCTCTTCCAGATGTTGTCAAGATAACACGCGCGGCTGAATTTTCTGACAATAGTGTAGCGTGTTCCAACAGCGGCTCGATGAGTCCGGAGGCTCAGACACTCCTGCAATAAATTTTTATTTCGATTGTTGATATCGCCGTCCCGCAATTATTTGAGGCGACTGAGCCAAGCGTTAAGAGATTCCCAATACAGTGAGAAGCTTCCAAGATGATTATGACGTCCCTCGGGGACTGCGATAAATTCGACATCTTTTTTAAGCGCAGAAAGCTCTTTTCCTTGTGCAAATGGGATCACCTCGTCTTTCTCACCTTGAATCATGAAAGCGGGGGAGGAAACGTGCGAAAGCCACTCATCCGAGCGAAAATTGTATCGCAACAAAAGAGAAGTCGGAAATATCGGGAATTTCAATTGTGCGAGCGAACGAAGACTCAGGTAAGGGCTCTCGAGGATGAGTCCGCGAAATTTAAAAGTAGTGGCCAGTTTCACGGCAATTCCAGATCCAATCGAACGTCCATAAACGATTGTTTTTTCAAGCAGGTAAGTCTTTGCAGCTTCTCGCGAGAGCGCTTCTGCCACACGGTGCAGTTGAGCTTCACTCGAAATCGCACCCTCGCTTTCTCCAAATCCTGGGTAATCGATGATCCAAACATCCATCCCGGTTTTTCTCGAGAGTTCTTCAGCGACGTCCCCCCAGCTGTCAAGATTGCCGGCATTGCCGTGAAAGTAGAGAATGAGGCCTTTCGAATCTGAAGCGTGAAAAAGAAGCGAATGGATTTTGATTACGGCTTGTTCAGAAAAATCATTAAAGTTGATCCAGCGTTCTTCAAACGGCGTACGAAATGCGAACTTAAAGTCTTTGGCGACGAGAGTGGGATAAAAAATCAATTTTTCTTGAAAGAAAAGCATGGCGCCTAGAAACAATGTGCTAAGGACAATTAAAATACGAAGTAGAGAGAAGAGAATTTGCTTG
Source organism: Bdellovibrionales bacterium (assembly GCA_043758635.1). Taxonomy (GTDB): domain Bacteria; phylum Bdellovibrionota; class Bdellovibrionia; order Bdellovibrionales; family JAMPXM01; genus JAYVND01. The sequence goes on along the minus strand of JAYVND010000229.1, from coordinate 681 downwards.
AGTCCGCGTGGGTGTGTCTGCATTCCGTAGCTTTTTCTAACCTCGGTAGATTTGCACGCTCAATCTGTCCGCAAGCGACCTGATTCGTCACAATCGCAAGCGACCTGATTCGTCAAAATCGCAAGCGATTGATTACTTCTTTGCCTTTTCTACTCTCGCAGGTTTTTCGAAAAGCTTTAAATATTCGCCGTAGCCAGAGGCTTGAAGCTTCTCTTTGGGAATGAACTTCATAGCTGCCGAATTCATACAGTAGCGAAGGCCAGTTGGCTTTGGGCCATCATCAAATACATGTCCCAAGTGCGAATCTCCAAATTTGCTGCGAACTTCGGTTCGCTCCGAGCCAAAACTTCGATCAGTTTTTTCGAGAACCATATTTTTGTCGAGTGGTTTTGAGAAACTTGGCCAGCCTGTGCCCGAGTCAAATTTGTCGGCTGAACTGAACAATGGCGCCCCTGAGATAATGTCGACGTAAATGCCCTCTGCTTCGTTATGCCAGTATTCGTTTTTATAAGGTGGCTCGGTTCCTTCATTTTCGGTCACGTTGTATTGCATCGGGGTGAGCTGTTTTTTGAGTTCATCTTTTGAAAGCTTTTTTGCGTCTTTCACCTGCCATGCTGTAGCAGATGTGGCGCTGAGCAGAGTGCCTATGACAAAGACGCCGGCGAGACTAGACATCACTCC